>NZ_JSYI01000032.1:0-283530 GCF_001023515.1 Diaphorobacter sp. J5-51
AGCGTCCCTGATGCGTTCGAAAAGCACTTTTTCAACGGCCTGATAAGCCTCGGCCTGGAGAAGAACAACCATGAAACGCATCCGCAAGGCCCAGACCACGCTGAACCTTCCCACCCTCAAGCTCGAAGGCGGGCTATTCCTGCCCGATCAACTGGAAAAAGCCGCTCAGGGCCGCGCCAGCGCCCAGAGCGAGGCCGACTACGGTACCCCCAAGGGCGTCAAGCTCAAGGACGAATACAGCCGCGCCTTCCAGATCGCCTGCGCTCAATGGCAGCACTTCGCCGCGCAGATGGAACGCGCCGACGTCGATGCCACGCAACTCACCACCGCCTTCATCCACGAACTGCTGCGCGACGCCTTTGGCTACGCCGCTTTGCAAGCCACGTCAGCACAGCAAGTGGGTGAACTGCGTTACCCGGTCAGCCTCATGGCAGGCACTTTACCCGTGCTGGTGGCCCCGCACACTCTGGGCCTGGATGAGGCCGACGCGCGATTTGCCGTGCAGGGCGGTGGCAACCGCAAGAAAGCCCCGTTCCAGGCGATGCAGGAATTGCTCAACGCCAGCGAAGCGCTGCAATGGGGCATCGTCAGCAACGGCAAGCAACTGCGTCTGCTGCGCGACGCTGCCTCGCTCACCCGTCCCAGCTTTCTCGAAGTCGATCTGGCCGACCTTCTCGGCGGCCAGCGTTATGCCGAATTCGCCAACGTTTGGCGTCTACTGCATGCCAGTCGCGCATTCCGCCCCGGCCAAGGCGCTACGGCGTGCATCTGGGAACAATGGCGCAGCGAAGGCCAGCAAGAAGGCACCCGCGTACGCGACGGCCTGCGCGATGGCGTCGAGCAGGCGCTGCTGACCTTCGGTCAGGGCTTCCTGCAACACCCCGACAACCACGCCCTGCGCACCGCCCTGCATGACGGCACACTCAGCAAGGACGCCTTTTTCCAACAACTGCTGCGCCTGGTCTACCGGCTCATCTTCGTCTTCACCGTGGAAGAACGCGGCGTGCTGCATCCGCAGGACGATAGCGCCGAAGCACAAGCCGCCCGCCGCGCCTATGCCGAAGGCTACGCCCTGGCCCGCCTGCGCGAGCTGTGCCTCAAACGCCGTGCCCGCACCCGGCACGACGACCAGTGGCAGGCCATCCGCATCGTCTTCCGTGGCCTGGCACAAGGCGAGCCGCGTCTGGCCTTGCCCGCCCTGGGCGGCCTGTTCGCTCCCGCGCAATGCCCCGATCTGGATGCCGCCAGCCTGGACAACGCCCACCTGCTGGCCGCCCTGCAACATCTGCGCTGGGCCAAGCCAACCGGCGCGCAAAGCCTGGTGCCGGTGGACTATCGCAACATGGGCCCGGAAGAGCTGGGCAGTGTTTACGAAAGCCTGCTGGAACTGGTACCCGCCATCGACCTGCCCGCCCGCACCTTCGGCTTCGTCGGCCGCACCGAGGAAGGCAGCACCGCCGGCAACGCCCGCAAGCTCACCGGCAGCTACTACACCCCCGACAGCCTGGTGCAGGAGCTGATCAGGAGCGCGCTCGACCCCGTCATCGAACAGCGTCTGGCAGCCAACCCGGCCAACCCCACCGAAGCGCTGCTGTCCATCCGCGTCATCGACCCGGCCTGTGGCAGCGGCCACTTCCTGCTCGCCGCCGCTCGCCGTCTGGCCGAAAAACTGGCCCAGTTGCGCAGTCTCGAAGGTGGGCAGGAAGGCGCCATCCAGCCGCAGGACTACCGCCATGCCCTGCGCGAGGTGGTGACCCGCTGCATCTTTGGAGTGGACCGCAACCCCATGGCCATCGAACTGGCGCGCATGGCGCTGTGGCTCGAAGGCTACGAGGAAGGCCGCCCGCTGGGCTTTCTTGACCACCACCTGCAAGTGGGCGACGCCTTGCTGGGCCTGACCGACCTGAACGCGCTGGAACAAGGCATCGCCAAGGATGCCTTCAAGCCCTTGAGCGGCGACGACAAGGACGTTTGCAAGGAGCTGGCCAAGGCCAACGCCGCCGGTCTCAAGCAGATTGCCAAAGACCTGCAAGGCAAGCAGATGCTGCTGGGTGTGGACAACCGCAGCGGCCTCGATGCCCTGCGCGCCATCGAAACCCTGCCCGCCGATACCCCCGAGCAGGTGGCCGCCAAGGAACAGGCCTGGCGCCGCTTTCTGGAAGACTCCGCCCACAGCCCGCTGGCCCACGCCGCCGATGCGCTGGTGGGCGCCTACCTGCTGCCCAAGACGGAAAACACGGCAGAAACTGTGCCCACCAGCATCACCCTGCATGCGCTGCTGACCGACCCGCAACGCGCCCAGACCGAGCACGCCGCGCCCATCGCCGCCGCACGCGCGGCCTGCGAACAGGCCCGCGTTTTCCACTGGCCGCTGGCCTTCCCGCAGGTGTTTGCGCAGGGCGGCTTCGACTGTGTGCTGGGCAATCCGCCGTGGGAGGTGTCGCAGATGGGCGAGGAGGAATTCTTCGCCACGCGAGCACAGCACATTGCAGAACTGGCGGGCGATGCGCGCAAACAAGCCATTGCTGCACTGCCTGAAACCGATCCGCGTTTGTGGGATGAGTTTGTCAAAGAAAGCCAACGGATTGCGGCCGCCAACAACTTCTATCGGGAATCGGGACGCTTTCCGCTGACGGCTGTTGGCAAGCTCAACACCTATCCCTTGTTTGCCGAAACCATCCTGCAAATCCATGCCGACAGTGGCCGCGCCGGCTTCGTCGTGCCCACCGGCATCGCCACCGACGACAGCACCAAGGCCTACTTCGGGCACATCACCCAGAACCGGCGGCTGGTCAGCCTGTACGACATCGAGAACCGCGAGGCGGTATTCCCCTCGGTACACCGCAGCTACAAGTTCTGCCTGCTTACCCTGGGCGCAGCGGACCAGGCCGAATTCGTCTGCTTCGCCACTCAGGTCAGCCAACTGGCCGACCCGCGCCGTCGCTTCACCCTCACGCCCGACGAATTCCGCCTCATCAACCCCAACACGCTCACCTGCCCGGTATTCCGCAGCGAGCGCGATGCGGAATTGACCAAGAAGCTCTACCGCGCCGCCCCGGTGCTGATGCGCGATGCCGTGATCGCAGGCGAGGGCAAGCAGGCCAAGGTGGTGGAACCCGCGCAAAACCCGTGGGGCATTACGTTCTCGCAAGGTCTATTCAACATGACCAGCGCAAGCCACCTGTTCAAGGACGAGCCAGCTGCCGATCGCCTACCGCTGTACGAGGCCAAACTGATCCACCAGTTCGACCACCGCTGGGCCACCTACACGCCAGACGGCAACAGCCGTGATGTCACGCCGGCGGAAAAGGCCGACCCGGCTTTCACCGTCACCCCGCGCTACTGGGTAGACGCCCGCGAAGTCTGGCTGCGCGTCGCCCGCCTGCCCGAAGGCTTGATGAAGGCCCTCAAGGACGGCAACACCCAGGCCGCCGTGCTGTGTGTCACCCAGTTGCTGTTCGGGCGCTACCTGGCCGAACAGCGTCGCACCCATCCGGGCATGGGCCTCTACCCTGAATGGAAAGCCTTTGTCGCCCAGCATCCCTATGCACGCACCATCGCCCCCACATCACTGGGCTTCGTCGGAGATAACCCCCCATGTCTGCAACCGCTGAATGAGGACTACCTGCCCGCCGAAAGCGAAGCCAGGGTGCAGCCCTACACGCCCGGCGCCCGCAACGCCACAGCCTGGTACGCCACCGACCCCGACGCCGAGCACGCCATACTCGCGCTCGCCGCCGACTACGGCCATCTGCCGGCGCCGGAAGCCCCGCTGGCGGACGAACCCGACGTGCTCAACCTGGCCGAACGCTGGCTGCAGGCCGCCTGCCCGCAGTGGTTGATGGGGTGGCGAGGTATTACAAATGCGACGAATGAGCGAAGTGTGATTGGCACCGTTATGCCTTTTTCTGGCGTCGGAAACAGTTGCCACCTTGTGCAGACATCTGAATCAATAGCAGCTGGCAAAGTAGCTGCATTTTTGATGAATATTTCTTCTTTGGTTTTTGATTTCGTTGCTAGGCAGAAAATCGGTGGGGCAAATTTTAATTTTTATATCCCCAAGCAGTTGCCTGTCTTTCCACCAGACCGCTACACCGAAGCCGACCTCGCCTTCATCGTCCCTCGCGTACTGGAGCTGACCTACACCGCCCGGGATTTGCAGCCCTGGGCCGAGGAGTTGGTGAGCGCATGGAAAACGGAAACCGGCGACTGGAAGCCCGGCACCCCCGAGGCCATCCGCCGCTCGCCGCTCACCCCTTTCCCTTATGACCCCGACCGCCGCGCCACCCTGCGCGCCGAACTCGACGCCTACTACGCGAGACTCTACGGCCTCACCGAGGAAGAACTGCGCTACATCCTCGACCCCGCCGACGTCATGGGCGATGACTACCCCAGCGAAACCTTCCGCGTTCTCAAGGAAAAAGAAATTCGTGAGTATGGCGAATACCGTACGCGACGGCTGGTGCTGGAGGCGTGGGGCAGAGTCAATCTAGGAGCATTGGTATGAACGTGGAACAACCCGAGTTCTACAACGTTTACTGCGATGAGTCCTGTCATCTGCCCAATGATCGGCAGCCCGTTATGGTGCTGGGAGCTGTCTGGTGCCCCAAGAGTGAAGCCAAGCGGCTGTCTGACGAGCTTCGCGTCATCAAGGCGCGGCATCGTGCCCGGGGTGAATTGAAGTGGTCCAAAACCTCTGCCTCCCGCCAATCGTTTTATCTGGAGGTCGTGGATTGGTTTCTGGCTGAGGAAGCGCTGCATTATCGGGGCGTGGTGGTCCGCAACAAGCAGGCACTGGATCACAACGCTTTCAATGAGGGTGATCACGACCTGTTCTATTACAAGATGCAGTTTTCGCTGTTGAGCAAGATTCTTTCACCCAATAGGCGCTATGCGATCTATCTGGATATCAAGGATACGCGCAGCCGAAAGCGCCTGCAGAAACTGCGTGAGGTGTTGTGCAATAACGTGTTCGACTTCACCAGCGAGATGATCGGTCATATCCAGAACGTCCATTCTCACGAGATGGAGCTGACGCAACTGGCCGATTACTTCACTGGCGCATTGGCATACCGGCATCGGGAACTGCACGGAAATGCCGCCAAACTGGCGGTGATCGAGCGGCTGGAGACCAGGCTGGGGCGCAGATTGCTGGAGGCGACGTCACTGCGTGAGCAGAAGTTCAACGTATTCCCTTTTCAGCCACGCCAGGGATTGTGAGCATGAGCAGCCATCCGCACTGGTTGCCGCCGCTGTGGCCCATGTCGCCCTGGAGCGAAGAGGTCATGGAGGCGTTATACGCGTTGTTCCGGCGGGACTTCATCGACAATCCCGCGCTCTATCAGGGCTACAGGGTCTGGTTCTTCCCCGAGCTTGATCGCGGCAAGGAACTGATTTTCTGGCACCTTGTGGAGCGTGAAGACCCGCCCCGTTCTGGCAACCGTTTGCCTGATTTCCGGCGTTGCGAGCGTCTGCCCTGGGCACGCGCCATGCTCGACAACGTTGGTGCGCCAGAGGTCAAGGCGTGGGATTACGAAGAGGGTGACGGCGATGTCAGAACCTACCTCTGGCTGGAGGCGCTGGACTACGTGATCGTGATGAAACGCTATCCAGATGGTCAACGACGCTTGATCACTGCTTACTGGGTGGACTATGAAAGCAAGCGCCGCACCTTGCGCAAGAAATGGCAGAGACGGCTGAGATGAATGCGCTGAAAACAGAAAGGCCAACGCACACGGCGTTGGCCCAGCTCCTTCAGCCTTGGGCTGATGAGTGCCCAAATTATAGCTGCGGATTACCATCCAGACAAGCAGCCGGAAATCAGGGCAGGGAAGCTGGCGATGCCTGACTTCTTCCGCTTCCCCTCCTCCACGCAGCTGGCCTGGCTGACCAAGGACGGTATTCCAAGCGATGACAAGATGTTTTCGCCCGCCGAAGCGCAAGCGCTGTTGTCCAGCGATGGGGTCGACGAGGAAATGCACGGTGGACTGTCTACCGTGCCCCGGGTATCGATTGACCGCACCACCCTGGCGGCACCGAAGCAGTTGGTCATGGATACACATAGCCGCTATCGCGCCGTCCAACCGCTGGAAGGCGTCGTAGTGAGGCGGGAATCGATCGACTGGTGCGAGGCTCGCGCCAAGCTGGTACACCCGGATTTTGTCCAAGCCATCGATACCCATTGGCGCAAGCGCACCATCGAGTGGAACCGGGTGGATTGGGCGCAGACATGAACCCCCTGCAACGCACCCTCATCGAAAAAGCCGGCCACGACAATGGCTTCGAGCACGTGCTATCTCCGGCAGGCGATGCGGTGACACTGGCTTCGGCCCGTCATCGCACTCAGGCAGTGGTGACAGCATTGGCCGAAGGCTTTGAAGTGCGCTTTCAGCCGGCCACACTCGCACTGTTGCCGGAGCTGCTGCGCAGCTTTCAGCCCTGGGCCGGTGCTGCTGGCGTGTTCTGTGTGCCCACCCTAGCTGATCTGGCCGCCCTGTTGCGCCGTGCGGCCAGCCTGTCGCAGGCCTTGCCGAATCAGGCCGTGCGCGACTACCACGCCGCCGTGGCGCAGGCTGTCGAAGCGATACCCGCCGAGGCCCGGGGCACGGAAGTCGAGCGCCTGGTGCGTCAGCGTGTGGGACAGGCGCGTTACCGCGATGCCTTGCTCACCTATTGGGGTGGCGCCTGTGCGGTAACCGGCATCAATGTGCCTGAGGTGCTGCGTGCCAGCCATGCCAAACCCTGGGCCGAATGCGCCAACGATGCCGAGCGGCTGGATGCCTTCAACGGCTTTCTGCTGGTGGCCAATCTCGATGCGCTGTTCGATCGCTTTTTGATCAGCTTCGACGATGCCGGGCATCTGCTGACCAGCACCCGACTGTCCCAAAGCGATCTGCCTGGGCTTGGCATTCATTCGGGAATGACGTTGCGCTGGCTGGCCAGCGAGCACCGGCATTATTTACAGTGGCACCGCGAGCGCTTCCTGCTCGGTGCCTGATCGAAGGAAAAACATGGCCAAGGCCGAAGCAAGCGTCGAAGAACTGGTATCAATGATCGAGCGGGGCGAGCTGCGCTTGCCAGAGATGCAGCGCCAGTATGTGTGGCGCTCCACGCGAGTGCGCGATCTGCTGGATTCGCTGTATCGCGGCTACCCATCGGGCGCAATCCTGCTTTGGGAAACGGATGAAGCTGTGCCGCTGCAGGATTTCGCGGTCAGCCAGAGCACGAATCCTTACCAGAGCACGCGGCTTCTGCTGGATGGTCAGCAGCGTCTGACATCGCTCTCTGCCGTCATTCGCGGCGAGCCAGTATCGGTGCGTGGCCGTCGTCGGCCTATCGACTTGCTGTTCAACTTGGAGCATCCCGACCAGTTGGCGGTCGTGACCGAAGTGGAAGAGAACGGCGACGACGAGGACGATGCCGACGACGATAGCGAACTGATTGGCGATGAGACGGACTCGACCGAGGACGAACTGCTCAAGCGCTTCAACAAGATGACTTTCGTGGTGGCCACGAGGAAGCTGGAGCAGTTGCCGCATTGGGTGAAGGTGTCGGAAGTGTTCAAGACGGACAACGATGCGCCTTTCCTCAAACGTGCCGGTATCAGTGGTTTTGACGATCCGCGGTACGAGAAGTACAGCCAGCGCCTGGCCCGGCTACGTGGCATCCGCAAGTACGTTTATCGGATGGACGTGCTGGAACGCACGCTTTCCTACGATGAGGTCACGGAGATCTTCGTCCGGGTCAATTCACTGGGCGCCAAGCTGCGCAGTTCCGACTTGGCTCTGGCTCAGATCACCGCCAAGTGGCGGCACTCGCTGCAGACGTTCCAGGATTTCCAGAAGGCATGCGCCAAGACGGGCTTTGACCTTGATCTCGGTTTGCACTTGAAGAATCTGATGGCGTTTGCCACCGGTCAATCACGTTTCCAGATCGTGGGTAGCCTGAATGTGGAGAAGCTGCAGAAGGCATGGAAAGAAGCCTGCGATGGCATGGAATTCGCGCTCAACTTCCTGCGCAGTAATCTTGGCATCGATAGCCCGGCACTGTTGTCGTCGCCTTTCCTGCTGGTGGTGCTGGCGTATTTCGGGCATAGCCGCAACTATGCGCTGAGCAACGATGAGGCCCGCCAACTGCGCTACTGGGCGCTGATGGCCAATGCCAAAGGCCGCTTCTCCCGAGGCTCCAGCGAAACCATTCTGGATCAGGATTTGGCAAATATTCGTCAGGGCGGAGCGGTGAGCGAGCTGATCGACCGGCTGCGCCTGCAGTTCGGCCGCCTGGACATTACCGCGGAGGAGCTGGAAGGCCGCAACCAGCGCAGTGCGCTGTTCAAGACCATGTTCCTGGCTTTCCGCGCTGCCGGTGCGAAAGATTGGCGCAGCCATCTGACCATTGCTCTGGATCATTCGGGCGCCCAGCATCGCTTGCAGTTCCATCACATCTTTCCCAAAGCCGTACTGAAGACCAGCTTCACTGCCCGCGAGGCGGATGACATCGCCAATCTGGCCTTCATCGGCGGCAAGACGAATCGCGCGATCAGCGATAAGGTCCCGGCGGTTTACCTGCCCCCGCTGGTGGACCAGCTTGGCGAGCCAGCGTTCGCAGCACAGTGCATCCCGGTTGAGGCATCGCTGCTGGAAGTGGAAAGCTACAAGGCTTTCTTGCTTGAGCGACGCAAGAGGATTGCAACGGCACTGAATACGTTTGTTGGGCCTACAGATTGAGCCGGTGGACGGCTGTGTATGTAGGCCAGGGGGCCTCATACTCCCTGACCTAGCTGCCGAGGTAGATGGCAGTGATTTGAACGCGCTCGTGTCCCAACTCACGGCTGATGGTCTGACGAGCATGGCGGTCTTCTATGTGCTGCGTTGGACTTAACTCCGTGACTAATGGTCCACCTGCCACTGGCGGCGGCCTCCCCGTCAACGTCTCATAACGGCTTTGCGCGTACTGATGGCGAAGGCCATGCATATGACTCAGACCCGCCGCCTTGCACTGTCCATCGTAGACGTTCCGCTGCTGGATGTAGGTCTTGTTTGCCGGGATCAGTGATCCTGTGCCCGCCAGGCGGTGTGCTGCGTGGAGCGCGTCGCGTTGCTCTGACGTGGTGACGGGCACAGTTCGCTCCCGGCCGCCCTTCGTCCACGATCCCTTGAGGGCGATGTGATCACCCCGATCCGCATAGCAGGGCTGGAACTTGATCGCTTCCTCCCGACGCAATCCGAAGGCGGCCTGTAACTGAAGGCTCATGCGCACGTGGACATCGGTGACCTGCTCAAGACCTGTGCCCAATTCGCGGGCCTTGCTGATGTTGGTCACATAGCGGCGCTCGGCCACGCCGAGTTGCGTGTTGTCCGCCGGCAGGATGCCGGCCTTACCGATCTTCTCGGCCCACCAGCGCAGATGAGAGAGCCGATTCTTGATGGTGCCCGACGACAAACCTTCGCCCTGCCAGCGATCCAGCAGCGTCTGGACGTGCTTGCCCTTGAGCGACGATGCCTTCATCTGCCGGAAACCGGCCTCGCGTAGTTGCCGCGCAGCCAGCGAGAGAGAACGCATCCGGTCAGCCTGTGTGTTGTGGCCGCCGTCACGGTTGCGCTGGCAAAGCTGCCGCAGGGTGTAGGTCAAATCGTCCATTTTCCGGCCTCCCAGTAAAGCGCTGTACTGCGTTGTCCTGAAACTCAATGGTTAGTGTTGGTGCCAGCTCGCCAAGGCGAGATCCCGTGAGGGCAAGGGCATGGTGTTCAGGAGACACCAGGGCCTCGAATGAGGCGTCCGTCTTGCTCCCTGCTGGAAGCTCGGACGGAGGTACTGCAAGACGAAAGTGATGCGAACGTGGACGAGTCCTCCTATGAAGTGAGTGGGATGAGAAATGCAGCGGGAGCCATGTGCGTTGCACAGAGGCAATTGCCGCAAAGGACAGTGCGCCAGGCGGCGCGGTAGGGATGAGTTCAAACAGACGAAGAAGGCTCCGCCCTGGGTAGGGCCGGTATGCGGTCGGAGCCTGGGCATACCTGGGGTGGTTCCACCCTGTCGGGCCAGCGCTTGCAGGAACCTGCGCTGTTGGGGGTGCCGATGTACGAAGCCCATCGGTCTTGGCAACTGTTCGGTCAATGTAATGCGGACATCATCATGTAGGCCGCATGCAATAGGAACTGGCTTTCGCCCGCATTGTTTGCGGTGTTGCGCGGGGCGTCACTGCGGCGTGCAGTGACGCCCCGTTTTGCGGCAGCATTTGCTACGCAGGATGCGGCTGCCATCCCCTGGCCTGCACTGCCTGCACTGCGATGTCCCCAGCGTTCGTCGGGGCATTCAGCATCTTGCGGATGTTGGCGATGTGCGCCAGGGCGGTTTCACGCGATGCCGGTGGCGCAGTCGGTTCTGGGCGGTCTTCGGTGCGTGGCACACCGGCAGACCGATTTTCGACAGGCCGTGGGGTGGCAGATGTCTCCTTGCGACCTGCCCACAGGCGGAATTCGCCAGCAAAGACGCGCTTCACCAAAGCGAAGAAGTAGGCCACGACATTGCGCACGACACCACTCTGGCTGCGTGCCTGCAACTCATCAAGTACTTCCTGGCGATGCTGCGGCGGCAGCCGCCTCAAGGCAGCCTGCACGTCCTTTTTCTGGTCTGCCTGGGCATTGCTCAGGCAAGGCGGCAAGCTCACCGACTGAGATGCCAAATCGCCGTCGCCTTCGCGCGCGCGGTACGTACGTTCTTTTTTATACATATACGTCTTATACGTACTGCTCTGCTCAGCCGTCATGTGGCGAGCGTGCTCGGTCTGTTGCGGAACAAGCGTGCTGCCAGCGGAATCGCCAGACAATGGCAGTGGGTCGGTTGCCTCGCTTGTCTGCGACGGCGGCGTAGGGGGCATATCATCGTCATCGCGGCGCTGATCGTGCGTCGCAATGGAAGCGGCTTCCGGTGCTTGCGCCAGCGTTGCCTGAATGTGGACGGCCACCCGATCCACCTGGTTGTTTTCGTGGCCGATGGAGGCTTGCAAAAGCGCGGGCAGACTGGCATCGAGCGCGCAGGCCTGCTGGAAGTGGAGGGCGCTTTCGTGAACCTGATACAGCTCGCTGAGCACATGGCCGGTCAGAGGATCGCGTTGCTGGCCCACTAGACTGATCCACCCCGTCAGCCGAAGCACGACGAGAACACGCCGGGCCGTCTCGTACCCGGCTCGCTGCCCCAGCGGGGTAGAGGTGAGATAGCGGCGCAACTGCCCCAGATTCGCCAGTGGGCTGATGCCCTCAGCAGAGCGCAGCATGCGGAGAACCTGCCAGCCATTGCGCTCCAATGGCGTGAGGCGGGCATCGAGCATGAGCGAGGCCGGCGTGGCGAATAGGGCGTCTTGCCCCAGCGGGTTATGGCGGGTGTGATGGTCTGCCATGAGGGTTCTCCAAGGTCTGGGCCACGGCGGCCCGTTCCCCTGCATCTCATCGCGTACCGTTCCAGGCGTCAGCCAACAATGCGGTCTGCGCCATAACCGTTTTATCCGGCAGGCGCAGCGCTGGCACCCGCATCCAGACTGATCTATCATCCCGATACCCCCTTGGGGGTACAACTGGGGGTACTTCCAGCGATTCCCGCAAAGGCCGTGCCGCGATTTCCCCGCGAAACCTAGCATTCACGGGCCTTTGCCGACCGATCAACGTTTAAACGTGTGATCAACGTCTGACCCGCACTTCGGCTGGCAGCGCCCGCTTGTCGGGCACAAAGGCCCAGGAAAGTCCGCGGTGCCTGGTGTGCATGCGCGGGAGCCAGCACCCGCGCTGCCGCACTTGCTGAAGCTGTGGCGCGCCGTGCGTCCCCTCGCGTGACTCCCGGCGCCGGGTGCGAGTGGCGCGCCCGTATGCCGTGCGATCAGGGATGCAGCCAGCGTACCCAGTCGCCCGGCACCAGGTACAGCAGGCCGGCCGTCATGCTGGCATAGCGGAAGAACTTGCCAATCGCCATGTAGAGCAGGCAGGGCCAGAACGGCATGCGCAGCCAGCCGGCCACGGCGCACAGCGGGTCGCCCACCACGGGCAGCCAGCTCAGCAGGCAGGTCTTGGGTCCCCAGCGGCGCAGCCACACGCGGGCGCGCCGTTCGGTGCGGCTCAGTTCGCGGGCGGGCTTGGCGGGGGGCTGCGCATGGCCCGCGTGGCGGTGCCGGCGCGCGGCGTCCCAGGCGCGGTGCGCGCCCAGGCCCATCCACCAGCTGACCGCGCCGCCCAGCGTGTTGCCGGCCGTAGCCACCAGGATCGCGGGCCAGAGCAGTTCGGGGTTCAGCTTGACCAGGCCGAACACCGCCGGCTCCGAGCCCACGGGCAGCAGCGTGGCGGAGATGAAGGCCACGATGAACACCGTGCTCAGGCCGAATTGGGGCAGAGCCAGCAGGTCCAGCAGTTGGTGCATCCAGATTTCCATAGCAGGGCTGCAAGTGTAGGGGCAGCGGTGCGCTGGCTGCGTCGCCACCCGCGGGCGCAACATGCGCAATCCCAGTGCTGGCTTTTCGGTTGCTGAAATTTTGGGCAGGTAGAATCCGCCCCTTCGCCCACACACCCCCAGCCCGCCCGTACCGTCCATGCAGATCGGCCCCATTCCCTTGGCCAACCGCCTGTTCGTCGCCCCCATGGCGGGCGTGACGGACCGGCCGTTCCGCCAGCTGTGCAAGCGGTTGGGCGCGGGCTATGCGGTGAGTGAGATGGTGACCTCGCGCAAGGACCTGTGGAACAGCCTCAAGACCAGCCGCCGCGCCAACCACGAGGGCGAGCCCGGCCCGATCGCGGTGCAGATCGCCGGCACCGACGCGGCCATGATGGCCGTGGCCGCGCTCTACAACATCGACCGCGGCGCACAGATCATTGACATCAACATGGGCTGCCCCGCCAAGAAGGTCTGCAACAAGTGGGCGGGCTCCGCCCTGATGCAGAACGAAGCCCTGGCCGTGGAGATCGCCGAGGCCGTGGTGGCCGCCTGCGCACCGCGCGGCGTGCCCGTCACACTGAAGATGCGCACCGGCTGGTGCCAGCAGCACAAGAACGCCGTGGTGCTGGCGCGCCGCTTCGAAGACGTGGGCATCCAGATGCTCACGGTGCACGGCCGCACGCGCGAGCAGGGTTACAAGGGCCAGGCCGAGTACGACACCATCGCTGCCGTGAAGGCCGCGGTGCGCGTGCCCGTGGTGGCCAATGGCGACATCACGTCGCCCGAGAAAGCCCGGGCGGTGCTGGCCGCCACAGGCGCCGACGCGGTCATGATCGGGCGCGCGGCCCAGGGCCGGCCGTGGATCTTCCGCGAGATCGGCCACTACCTCGCCACTGGCGAGCACCTCGCGCCGCCGCTGGTGGCCGAGGTGCGCCGCCTGCTGCTGGAGCACCTGCAGGACCACTACGGCCTGTACGGCGAGGCCAGCGGCGTGCGCAGTGCGCGCAAGCACATCGCCTGGTATGTGCGTGCGCTGCCGGGCGGCGAGGCACTGCGACAACACATCAACACCATCGAGGACTGCGCGGCGCAGTGGCAGGCGGTGGCCGATTTCTTCAGCGCGCTGGGCGCGCAGATGGACCGGCTGCCGTCCGCACACGACGGCGCCGACGCGGTCCCGCCCCTGAGGGAAACAGAGCATGAGCCGGAACAACATTGAACAATGCGTGCGCGAGAGCCTGCAGGGCTACTTTCGCGACCTGGGCGGCGAGACGCCCGACGGCGTGTACGACATGGTCGTGCGCCTGGTGGAAAAGCCGCTGCTGGAGGTGGTGATGAGCCACGCCGACAACAACCAGTCCCGCGCCGCCGAATGGCTGGGGCTGAACCGCAACACGCTGCGCAAGAAGCTGGTGGAGCACAAGCTGCTCTGATGTTGCTTCTAAAAGGATAGCTGGTGGCGCTTGCCCATCAAGCGCTACAGCCCGATTTCATCAAAACCATCACGAGTCCCCCATGAACGCACTCCTCTCCGTCTCCGACAAGACCGGCATCGTCGAATTTGCCCAGGCACTGCATGCGCTGGGCATCCGCCTGCTGTCCACCGGCGGCACCGCCAAGCTGCTGGCCGAGAGCGGCCTGCCCGTCACCGAGGTGGCTGAGGTCACGCAGTTCCCCGAGATGCTGGACGGCCGCGTGAAGACGCTGCACCCCAAGGTGCATGGCGGCCTGCTGGCGCGCCGCGAGCTGCCTGCGCACATGGCGGCGCTGAAGGAGCACGGCATCGACACCATCGACCTGCTGGTGGTCAACCTCTACCCGTTCGAGGCCACGGTGGCCAAGGCCGGCTGCACGCTGGCCGACGCCATCGAGAACATCGACATCGGCGGCCCCGCCATGGTGCGCAGCGCTGCCAAGAACTGGAAGGACGTGGGCGTGGTCACCTCGGCCGACCAGTACGACGCGGTGCTGGGCGAGTTGAAGGCCGCGGGCAAGCTGTCCGACAAGCTGCGCTTCGCGCTGTCGGTGGCGGCGTTCAACCGCATCGCGCAGTACGACGGCGCCATCAGCGACTACCTGTCGTCCATCCAGTTCGACGAGGCCAAGCTGTCCGAGAGCTACGTGCCCGAACGCGCGCTGTTCCCCGGCCAGAGCAACGGCATCTTCACCAAGATCCAGGACCTGCGCTACGGCGAGAACAGCCACCAGCAGGCCGCGCTGTACCGCGACCTGCACCCCGCGCCCGGCTCCATCGTCACCGGCGTGCAGCTGCAGGGCAAGGACCTCTCGTACAACAACATCGCCGACGCCGACGCCGCCTGGGAATGCGTCAAGAGCTTCAAGCTGCCGGCCTGCGTGATCGTCAAGCATGCCAACCCCTGCGGCGTGGCCGTGGGCACGGGCGCGCTGGAGGCCTACAGCAAGGCCTTCCAGACCGACCCGACGAGCGCCTTCGGCGGCATCATCGCGCTGAACCGCCCCGTGGACGGCGCGGCCGCGCAGCAGATCGCCAAGCAGTTCGTCGAAGTGCTGATGGCGCCCGACTTCACGCCCGAGGCGCTGGAGGTGTTCAAGGCCAAGGCCAACGTGCGCCTGATGAAGATCGCGTTGCCTGCCTCCGGCGGTGCCACGGCGTGGGAGCAGGGGCGCAACCTGATGGACGCCAAGCGCGTGGGCTCGGGCCTGCTGCTGCAGACGGCCGACAACCATGAGCTGCAACTGCCCGACGTGAAGGTGGTGACCCTCAAGCAGCCCACGCAGGAAGAGATGCAGGACCTGATGTTCGCCTGGAAGGTGGCCAAGTACGTCAAGAGCAACGCCATCGTGTTCGTGAAGGGCGGCATGACCATGGGCGTGGGTGCGGGCCAGATGAGCCGGCTGGATTCGGCGCGCATCGCCAGCATCAAGGCGCAGGCCGCGGGCCTGTCCCTGCAGAACACCGTGGTGGCCAGCGACGCCTTCTTCCCGTTCCGCGATGGGCTGGACGTGGTGGTCGACGCGGGCGCGACCTGCGTGGCCCAGCCCGGCGGCTCCATGCGCGACCAGGAGGTCATCGACGCGGCCAACGAGCGCGGCGTGGCCATGGTCTTCACGGGCGTGCGCCACTTCCGTCACTGACACGCGCTGACCACGCCGCATGCCGGTGGACCCAGACCCGCTGCACGACGACACACCGCTGCCCCGGCCCCGCTGGCTGGGCTGGGCGCTGGTGGTGTTCATGGTGCTGGTGGTGCTGGGCGTGCTCAACGTGGGCTGGCGCATCCTGCAGCCGGGGCCCGCAGCCCAGGCGCTGGACGCCGCCCAGCAGGTGCACCCGGAACGGGCCGCGGGCCGCGCGCTGGTCGAGGCATCGGATTGCCTGCGTTGCCATGGCCTGGAGCGGCACGCCGTAGGCCCGGGCTTTCGCCAGATCGCCTTGCGCTACGCCGGCCGCAGTGATGCGCCTGCGTACCTGGCCGGCAGGATCCGCGAGGGCAGCGTGGGCGTGTGGGGCCGCACGCTGATGCCGCGCCATCCCCAGATCACCGAGGCACAGGCCCTGCAGATGGCGCAGTGGCTGCTGGCGCTGCCGCCCGACGAGGGGGTGGTGCGCTATTGAATCAATAGCTGTTAGCGCTTATTGGACGGGCGTTAGAGCCAAAAAACGCTGTAAACCCTCGCGCGGACGGCGGCACCGCTTGCGCCGTCCCGCTCACACCTTCAGCAGGCGGCCCGGCGTGCCGGCCTGTACGGCCAGCGTGGTCTCGGCGCTGGTGGTGAACTGGCGGCTGGTGATGGTGTTCACGTACACCCACTGCGCGCGGCATTCAGTGGCCGTGGCGGTCACCACCATGTAGCCGCGGCGCGCGGTGTCGCAGTACTTGAGCGGCTCCACCAGCTGCAGCAGCGCCGCCGACAGCGTGGCCGGGTTTTCATTGGGCAGGTATTCCTCGAAGCCGGGCGAGCTCACCGACGAGGTGGCGAACTCCACGCCCACGGGGTTGCCGTTCATGTCGTTCAGCTCGCTGGCCCAGGCATTGTGCGTGTCGCCCGCCAGCACCACCAGGTTCTTGTTCATGGCGCGGGCCATGCCCAGCACCGTCTCGCGGGCGGCCTGGTAGCCGTCCCACGCGTCCAGGTTGTAGGGGATGGAGGGCTGCGCCAGGATGGCCTGCTCCTCGGGCGTGAGCGTGGCGGGCGCCGTGCGCGCCTTGGCGACGATGGCCGCGTAGCGCGACACCGTCACGCCGCTGCCCGGCTGCAGCGTTTCCATGAGGATGGGCGCGGGGATGTTCATGCGGCCCATCAGCACCTGCTGGCCCAGCATCTGCCAGGTAGCGCTGGAGGCCGTCATCTGCTGCTGCAGCCACTGCGTTTGCGCGGTGCCCAGCAACTGGCGCGCGGGATTGCCCACGGCCGCGGTGAAGCCCGCTGCGTCGAAGCCGCCGGGCTTGAAGAAGGCGGCGTAGTCGACCTGCGCATCGCGTCCCACCACGCGCGTGTCCAGCATGTGCAGCGCCAGCAGGTTGCCGAAGGCGAAGCTGCGGTAGATGACGTCCGGCTGCGCGTTGCGTGTGGGCATCCACTCGTGGTAGGCCTGCAGCGCCACGGCCTTGCGCGCGGAGAAGCTGCCTTCGGCGGCTTGGTGGTTTTCCGCGCCGTTCATCCAGGTGTCGTTGGCGATCTCGTGGTCGTCCCACACGGCGATCATGGGCGCGGCGGCGTGCAGCGCCTGCAGGTCGGCATCGGTCCGGTACTGGGCATGGCGCGTGCGGTAGTCGGCCAGGCTCAGGATCTCGTTGGCCGGCTGGGACAGGCGGCTCAGCGCCGCCGCGTTGCCCGAGGCGTAGCCGCCCTGGCCGTATTCGTAGAGGTAGTCGCCCAGGTGCACGGTGGCGTCCAGGTCGCCGCGCCGGGCGGCATCGGCGTACACGTTGAAGTAGCCGGCCGGGTAGTTGGCGCACGAGAACACGGCCAGCTTCACCTGGGCCACGCTGCCCGTGGGCAGGGTGCGGGTGCGTCCCGTGGGCGAGGTGGCCTCGAAGGCCTTGAAGCGGTAGTGGTAGGCGGTGGCGGGCTTCAGGCCCGTGGCGTCCACCTTGACCGTGTAGTCGCGCGCGGCGCTGGTGCGCACCTCGCCGCGCGCCACGATGCTGGCGAAGGCGGCGTCGCTGGCCACCTCCCACTGCACGGGGATCTCGGCACTGAAGTCGGCGGGCGGCGTGACGCGCGTCCAGAGCATGACGCGGTCGGCCAGTGGGTCGCCGCTGGCCACGCCGTGCGCGAACTGTACGGTGGGTGCGTCATCGTCGCCGCCGCCACAGGCCGCCAGGGGCAGGGTGCCCAGCGCGGCGGCGCCCAGCGTGATCTGCCGCACGAAACGGCGGCGCCCGCCGTCTGCGGCGGGCGGGGTGCTGGCGTGCGCAGCCTGCAGGAGGTTGGTGAGGGGCTTGGAATCGTCGTGTCGCTGCATGGCGGGCGGGTGAAAGGTGATGAACCCGCCAAGGCTCGCAGCAAGGGATGACGGTTTCATGAACCACCGTCGCGCACGCGTCAGTGCGCCCATCCGCCGGTCACCCGCAAGGATGGTCGCGGGCGAGTAAGCACGTTTTATGCCTCCAGCGCTTTCCCATCATGCGCTGGAAGCTATGAAAACTATAGCTTCTGGAACACGTCGCGCGCCACGGCCACGGTGTCGGCGATGTCCTGCTCGGTGTGGGCGGCACTCACAAAGCCGGCTTCGTAGAGCGCCGGGGCAATGTAGACGCCGCCGTCCAGCAGGCCGTGGAACAGCGTGTTGAAGCGCATGCCGTCGGTGTTGAGCACCTCGGGGTAGTTCTGCGGCAGTTGCGACAGCAGGAAGAAGCCGAACATGCCGCCCTGGGTGTCGCCGCAGAACGGCACACCCGCAGCGCTGGCAGCGCCCGCGAGGCCGTCGATCAGGGCGCGGGTGCGGGCGCCCAGGGCGTCGTAGAAACCGGGCTTGGCGATCTCGCGCAGCGTGGCCAGTCCGCAGGCCGTGGCCACCGGGTTGCCCGACAGCGTGCCCGCCTGATACACCGGGCCCAGCGGCGCCAGCTGCTCCATCACCGCGCGCGAGCCGCCAAACGCCGCCAGCGGCATGCCGCCGCCAATCACCTTGCCCAGCACGGTGATGTCCGGCTTGAAGCCGGGGATGGCCTGTGCGTACAGGCTTTGCGCGCCGCCCAGCGCCACGCGAAAACCGGTCATGACCTCGTCAAGAACCAGCAGCGCGCCGTGCTGCGTGCACAGCTCGCGCGCGCGGCGCATGAAAGGTACGCTGGCGCGCACGAAGTTCATGTTGCCGGCAATGGGCTCCATGATCACGCAGGCGACGTCGGGGCCGTGCAGCGTGAAGGCCTCTTCCAGCTGGGCCACGTCGTTGTATTCAAGCACCAGGGTGTGTTGCACCACCTCTTGCGGAACACCCGCGCTGGTGGCGTGGCCAAAGGTGGCCAGGCCCGATCCGGCCTTGACCAGCAGCGAGTCGGCATGGCCGTGGTAGCAGCCGTTGAACTTGATGATCTTGTTGCGCCGGGTGGCACCGCGCGCCAGGCGGATGGCGCTCATGCCGGCCTCGGTGCCGGAGCTGACCAGGCGCACCATCTCCATCGAGGGTACGTGGCGGATGATCTCCTCGGCCAGCTCCACTTCACGCTCGGTCGGCGCGCCGAAGCTGAAGCCCTCCAGGGCTGCTTTCTGCACGGCCTCCAGCACGGCCGGGTGGCCATGGCCCAGGATCATGGGTCCCCAGGAGCCGATGTAGTCGATGAAGCGCTGGCCGTTGGCGTCCCACATGTAGGCGCCCTGGGCACGCGTGATGAAGCGGGGCGTGCCGCCCACGGCGCGGAACGCGCGCACCGGCGAATTCACGCCGCCGGGGATGAGCGCCTTGGCGCGTTCGAAAAGGGGGAGATTGAGGTCAGTGTTGTGTGTCATGGGGTGGCAAATCGAAGCCCTCCACGACCGCGGAGGGAGATACGTCGTCGTCGGTGTCCTCATCGTCGGGCTGCGCCCAGAACATGCGGTCGGGCAGCACATGGCCCATGCCGGGGCGGAATCCGTGCTGCAGGCAGCCGTCCAGGTAAGTGAGCGCTTCGCTCGTGGCCTCGCCCAGGTCGCTGCCGGTGGCAATGAGCGCCGCCAGGGTGGCCGACAGGGTGTCGCCCGCTCCGATGAAAGTCACTTCAAAGCGTTCGAAGCGCCCGCTGCCCAGCACCGTCTGCGGTGAGGCGAGCACATTGTCGATATGCCGCTCCGCCGCGGGAATGCCGGTTACCAATAGGTAGGGCACGCCTATCTCCGCGACTGCCATGGCCAGGTCGCGTGCCGAGGGTGGGCGCTCACTGCCCCAGTCCGGCAGCAGCCAGCGCCACAGGGTGCTGTGGTTTCCAACCAACACCGATGTCTGCGGCAGCAACAGCTCGCGGAAGGCGTCGTGGTACTGGTCGATGAGGTCGTCCTGCCACCACGACAGGTCCGGCATGAAGGCGATGACGGGCACGTCCGCATAGTCGGCGGCGATCTCGGAGATGGCGCTCAGGTTCTCGGGGCTCCCCACGAAGCCGACCTTGATCGCGTGCAGCGGCATGTCTTCCAGCACGGCACGGGCCTGCTCGGCGACCGTCTCGTCTTCGAAGGCGTAATGGTCGAATATCTCGGCGCTGTCACGCACATAGGTCCCGGTCACCACCGGCGCGACATGCCCCCCGACCGAGGACACCGCCGAAATATCGGCCGCCAATCCTCCCGCGCCGCTGGGGTCGTTTGCATTGAAAACCATCACGCAGATGGTGGGGGCGGTGGATTCGCTGTCATCCGCCGTCAAGCTTGGGCTGTCGGGTGCTGAAGGGGTATTCGATTGCATGGGTGGGTGCCAGCGTAACCGGTGGCACGAAAGCTGCATCCGGCAGTGATGACTAGATACAATCGTTGCATTGTATGTGAAGGCCCCTTAAGCTGTGACGGACCCAAAAACTTGGATGTGTTTGATTTGCGGTTGGATATATGACGAAGCTGCGGGCTGCCCCGAGCACGGCATTGCCCCCAACACCCGCTGGGCAGACGTTCCCATGAACTGGACCTGTCCCGAATGCGGCGCCCGCAAGGAAGACTTCGAGATGGTCGAGATTTGAGGCGCGGCTCCTGCCAGCGTTGTTTTTTCGTTCCTCAGGAGCAGTGAGAAATTGGCTACGACGACGACCGGTCCCACCTTCCGTGTCCTGGTGGTGGACGACAGCAATACCATACGGCGCAGCGCCGAAATTTTCCTCAAGCAGGGAGGGCACGAGGTTTTATTGGCCGACGATGGTTTCGATGCCTTGGCCAAAGTCAATGATTACCAGCCTCAGCTGATTTTCTGCGACATCCTCATGCCCAAGCTGGATGGTTATCAGACCTGCGCCATCATCAAACGCAACGCGCATTTTGCTGATACGCCCGTGGTAATGCTTTCATCCAAGGACGGGGTTTTCGATAAGGCGCGCGGCCGCATGGTCGGTTGCCAGGAATATCTGACCAAACCATTTACCAAAGACCAGTTGCTGCAGGCTGTGCAGCAATTTGGAAATGCCCAATAAGGAGTTTTGTAATGCCGATTCAGAAAGTTTTGGTCGTGGACGACTCGAAGACCGAGTTGATGTTTCTGACCGACTTGCTGCAGAAAAAGGGCATGCAAGTGCGTACCGCCGAGAATGCCGAAGAGGCATTTCGCCGTCTGGCCGAGGAAAAGCCGGACCTGATCCTGATGGACGTGGTCATGCCCGGCCAAAACGGTTTCCAGCTGACCCGTGCCATTACCCGCGATCCGCAGTATGCGGATGTGCCCATCATCATGTGCACGAGCAAGAACCAGGAAACCGATCGCGTGTGGGGCATGCGCCAGGGCGCGCGCGGCTACATCACCAAGCCAGTCGATCCTGCAGAACTGCAGGCCAAGATCGACGCGCTGAACTGAGGCCGGCTGCATACCCATGGCTAACCGCGAAGCCCTGAAAGAGCTACAGACACGACTTGCCGCCCGGCTGCAGGCTGCCAGAGGCGAGGGTGTGTCCGTGTCGTCCTGGTTGGCCGTGGAGTCTGCCGGACGCTATTTCCTTCTCCCCCTTGGACAATCGGGGGAGATCTTCTCCTGGGGCGGGGTGCAGCCCGTTCCGTATACCCAACCGTGGTTCCTGGGCGTGGCCAACCTGCGTGGCGCGCTCACCGGCGTGGTGGATCTGGCGGGCCTCCTTGGCGCCGCGCAGATGCGCACGGAGCAGGCCTTGGCAGAATCCAGCCTGCTGGCCTTCAATGGTGCGCTGGACGTGAATGCCGCCTTGCTCGTGGACCGGCTGTCCGGCCTGCGGGGAATGGAGGCCTTCGTCGCCTCCGAGCCGCCGGAGGCCGATGCGCCCCCCTATTTCGGCACCACCTATCTTGATGCACAGGGCACGCGTTGGCAGGAATTGAACCTGCACGCTCTTTCCCAGCATCCCGCTTTTCTCAGCATCAGCGCTTGATTATTTCTGTAAGGCAGCACCATGTCCGTCGTCAATCCATTTGGAAAATTGTTTAACCGCAAGCCCGCCGACCCGGATGCTGAGCTGAACCCCGCTGACTTGGCGCAGCACCCGGCGGGCGGACTGCTTGCCGATGCGTACCAGACCGATGGCATGGCCAGCGTGCAGGGCGATCCCGGCGATGCGGCGCAATATCCCGAAGGGGAGTTTGCGGATGAAGACTTGGTCTCGCTGCCTCTGCTGGGCCGCGCAACCACTGCCGTCCACCAGCGCCGCCTGCTGATGCTGCTGGGTGTTGGCTTGGTGGTGCTCGCCTTGATTGCCGGCTGGGTGCTGCAGCAAGCCAACCGCTCGGCGCAGCAGCTGACGGCGACCGGCCAGTCGCTGATGCAGTCGCAGCGGCTTGCAAAGTCCGTGTCGCAGGCCTTGGTGGGCAGCCCCCAGGCCTTCCCCGAAGTGGTGGAGAGCTCGGGCGTGCTGGCGCGCAACGTGCGCGCACTCAACGGTGGCGACAACGAACTGGATGTGCAGGCACTGGGTGAGCCTTTCCGCCCCGAACTGGATGCCATCACGCCGTTGGTGGAGCGTGCCGAGCGCAACGCGGGCGTGGTGATGGGTCAGCAAAAGATCCTGACGCAGGTGGGCGACGCTCTGCGTACCATCAACCGCCAGTCCTCGGACCTGCTGGAGATCGCGGAGACGGTCTCGTCCCTGAAGCTTCAGCAAAATGCGCCGGCCTCCGAGATTTCTGCCGCAGGCCAGCTGGTGATGTTGACCCAGCGTATCGGCAAGTCGGCTAACGAGTTCCAAACGACGGAGGGCGTGAGCCCCGAGGCGGTGTTCCTGCTGGGCAAGGACTTGAACTCCTTCAAGGAAATCGCACAGGGCATGCTGGACGGTAGCGCCGACCTCCGCCTGGCTGCCACCCGCGACGCCCAAACCCGCGAGCAACTGGAGTCGCTCATCAAGCTGTATGAGCAGATGCGTACGCAAGCCGGCGCCATCCTGGGCAACCTCCAGGGTCTGGTATCCGCACGTGAGGCGCAGTCGGCCATCCTGGCAGACAGCGAACCGCTGCGCCGTCAACTGGAAGGTCTGCAAAGCAAGCTGTCGGCACAATCGGGCATGGGGGCGGGCCAGTTCGCCGCGCTCGCCGTGGCCGGTATCTTCGTGCTGCTGTGCGGCGTGGGTATTTCGCGCGTGCAGCTGCTGGACAGCCGCAGCCGCCAAGCCACGGCCGAAGCGCAGCAGCGTGATGCCAAGCGCCAGGAACAGGAAGCCAAGCGCATCAACGACGCCAACCAGGCGGCCATTCTGCGACTGATGAACGAACTGCAATCGGTCGCTGAAGGGGACCTGACGCAGGAAGCCACCGTGACGGAGGACATCACGGGCGCCATCGCCGACTCGGTGAACTACACGGTGGAAGAACTGCGCCAACTGGTGGGCAGCGTGCAGAAGACGGCAACCCGGGTGGCGCAGACGACGGCCATGGTGGACAACACCTCCACGGAGCTGCTCGCAGCGTCCACCGAGCAGCTGCGAGAAATCCGTGAAACGGGCCGTTCGGTGCTCGAGATGGCAAGGCGTATTAACGACGTGTCTTCGCAAGCGCAGGAATCCGCCTCGGTGGCCCGCCAGTCGCTGCAGGCCGCCGACCAGGGTCTGCAGGCCGTGCAAAACGCCATCGGTGGTATGAACGCCATCCGCGACCAGATCCAGGATACGTCCAAGCGCATCAAGCGCCTGGGCGAGTCATCCCAGGAGATTGGCGAAATCACCGAGCTGATCTCGGACATTACCGAGCAGACCAACGTGCTGGCTCTGAACGCGGCCATCCAGGCTGCCTCCGCCGGTGAAGCCGGTCGCGGCTTCTCGGTGGTGGCGGAAGAAGTGCAGCGTCTCGCGGAGCGCTCCGCAGACGCCACGCGCCAGATCTCGGCGCTCGTGAAGGCCATTCAGACCGACACCCAAGACGCGGTGGCCGCTATGGAGCGTTCCACCCAGGGCGTGGTGGAAGGAGCGCGTCTGTCGGACAGCGCAGGAACGGCGCTTTCGGAGATCGACCGCGTGTCGCGGCGGCTGGCCGAGCTGATTGAGCAGATCTCATCGTCAGCCTCCCGCGAAGCGGACCTCGCCAACGGCGTGGCAGACAACATCCAGCATATTTTTGCGGTGACGGAGCAGACCGGAGAAGGTACCCGTACGACTGCGCAGCAGGTGCGTGAACTGTCTCACGTGGCCGAGGAACTGCGCCAGTCGGTGGCGCGATTCAAGATTGCCTGACGTCTTCCATTAACGAACTTGCTCCGGATCAGCCGGGGACGAATCCATGTCATCTGTTGACGCCGCAAACGCACAGGGCGCCGATTGGGCCCAGGGCGAGCAGGATCTTGGGCCGCTCGCATGGGTGCTCGATGAACTGCGCAAATCCTTGGATGGTGCCGTCAAGGCCATGCGCCGTTTCGTGCGCGATGCCGAGATAGCGCGGGAGTCCGATCTCGCCTCACTGGACGCGGGGCCCTTGCGCATCGCACGCCAGCAACTCCACCAGGCCAGCGGCGCGCTGGAGATGGTGGGCATGGCGCCTCCGGCCCTGGTGTTGCGCGCCATGGAAACTGCGGTCCAGCGGTTCGTTCAGCGGCCGGAGACCTGCAGCGATGATGCAGCGGCCGTCATCGAGCGCGCCAGCTTTGCCTTGATCGAATACCTGGAGCATGTGCTCGCAGGCAAGTCCGTGTCGCCGGTGGCGCTGTTTCCCCAGTACCGCGAGGCGCAGACGCTGGCGGGGGGCGAGCGGGTGCATCCAGCGGACTTGTGGCCCGTGGAGCGGCGCTTCCATGATCCTGACGTGCCGGTTGCCGCTGCGCCGCTGCCCTATGGATCGGAAGCGCGTGCGCGGCTGGACAGCGCGGTACTGCGGCTGGTGAAGAATGCGGACCCGGGCGCCGCTGCAGACATGCAGACAACCTGCCTGGGCTTCGCCGCGGCGCAGACCGACCGCCAGGCCCGCGCTTTCTGGAAGATCTGTGCAGGCTTTTTCGAGGCGTTGGCGCAGCAGGCACTCAATCCGGACCTGTATGCCAAGCGCGTCGCTTCGCGCGTGCTGATGCAATACGCCACCTTGGCCAAGGGGGACACGGCGATCAGCGACCGTCTGGTGCAGGATCTTCTGTTCTTCTGCGCCCAGGCCGTGGTGCCTGCGACGGCGGATGCAGCTTCCCGCATGCCGGTACTGACGGCCGTACGGCGCGCGTTTGATTTGAATCGCTACCAGCCGGTGGACTATGACCAGCCGCGCTTCGGTCTTTTCGACCCTGCCATTCTTGCGCAGGCGCGCAAGCGCATTGCCGCAGCCACGGAAACCTGGTCCGCACTTGCGGGTGGAGACCGCAACAAGCTCAAACCGGCAGCGGACCAGTTCAGCCTGGTGTGCGATTCATTGCGCAAACTGCACCCGGACAGCGAAAGCCTGGCACTGGCCCTGACGCGTGCCCTGGAGGCCACCACACGGTCGGGCGAGCCTCCTTCGGCAGCGCTGGCCATGGAAGTGGCCACCTCTGTGCTGTATCTGCAAGCGTCCTTCGAGGAACTGGATGCCGCCCAGCAGTACATGGCGGAGCGAGCTGCGCGGCTGTCCGAGCGACTGGACAGCGTGGTTGCCGGCGGGGAATCGCAGCCTCTTGAACCCTGGATGGAAGAGCTGTATCGCCGCGTCAGCGACCACCAGACCATGGGTAGCGTGGTCGGTGAACTGCGTGCGACTCTGGCAGAGGCAGAGAAGTCCATGGACCAGTTCTTCCGCAGCCCGGAAGACATGACCCTGCTTGCCTCCGTGCCTGGCAGCTTGCAGCAGATGCGCGGCGTGCTGTCCGTGCTGGGACTGGATCAGGCCTCCTTGGCCGTGGTGCGCATGCGCGACACGGTCGAGCGCATGCTGACCAACGACCTGCCCGAGGAAGAGCGCCCGCAGGTTTTCGAGAAACTGGGCAACAGCCTAGGAGCGCTGGGCTTTCTCATCGACATGCTGAGCTACCAGCGTGCCATGGCGCGCAAGCTCTTCGTTTACGACGAAGAGCTGGGCGAGTTGCGTGTCCTCATGGGGCGGGCGCGTGCGCAACTGCCTCATCCGGGCGCGCATGATCAGGAAGCGCCAGCCGTGCCCGCGTTGGAGCTCCCATTCCCCGACGCACCCGAACCCGCGGCTGCGGCTGTGGTCGAGAGCGCCACGCCGTCTGCACTGGCGGACATTGATTTTTCGCTGCTTGACGTGGACGTGGCGACGTCGGAAGGCGCCGTTTCGGCGGTGGTCGCTCCGGAAGAGCCCGCGCTTCCAGTGGTTCCTTCGAGCAACGTCGCTGCCGCAGCCCTGCCGGAGGACGATGGCGAGGATGAACTGCTCGACATCTTCCTGGAAGAGGCGCGCGAAGTTGTCGCCACCGGCTTGTCGGCCATCGACGCGCTGCGTGCTGCACCGGGTGACCTGAGCGAGCAGACCACGCTGCGGCGGGCCTTCCATACCCTCAAGGGTAGCTCGCGCATGGTGGGACTGAACGAATTTGGTGAAGCCGCGTGGTCCATGGAGCAGACGCTCAATGCCTGGCTGGCCGAGCAAAAACCCATCAAGGACGCGCTGCTGCAACTCTCCTCCGAGGCGTTGGGCGCCTTTGGTCGATGGGCCGATGACATCGCAGCAGGAGCTGCCGACCCGTGGAAGGCCGAAGCCTTCCGGGTTGCGGCGGATGCGATGCGCACGGATGGCACGCTGCTGCCACTGGGCGTGCCCTCATCCGACTCCGCGGACACCACTGCGGCCTTGGCGCCGCAAGTGCCCGCAGAACCGCTGCTGCCTGACGAGCCCGTGTTGTCGGTGCCAGACCTTCCGGAGCCCGCGGCCGAACCACAAGCATTTGCCATTGAACCGCCTGCACCGCTCGAAGCGGTTGACGCCCACGCCAACGCTGCCGCGCTGGAGTTTGATCTGGTGCTGCCGGATGTCGACGTGCCGTCTCAGGACGCGACGGCGGGCCATGAGGAAGTGGGCGGCGACTTTGTCGACACCTTCATCGATGCGGATGAGGCCGACCAGGCCGTGTTGCCGGTGGAGGAGGTGCCCGCAGCTCCCGAGACGGTGACGGAGGAGGTGGATTTCTCCCTGTTCGAGGCTGCGCTGCAAGCCACCGATGCGCCAGCACAGGAGGTCGGCCAACCCGCTTCAACAGTAGCGGCTGACACGGTGGCGGAGCCGGCGGATAACGCATCGGCGGTGCGGCAGGACGAGACATTCTTTATCGGCACGGATGGCGTCCAACCCGAGTTCATCCTGGACGAGGAGCCAGCGGCGGACGTACCGTCTGCGCAAGCCGCTGAAACCGCGGCTGGGACGGACGGTCCGGTGGAGGAAGCGGTCGACGAAGCGGTCAAGGTCATCGAGCACCTGCGCATCGGCATACCGCTGTACAACGTGTACCTCAACGAGGCCGACGAATGGTCGCGCCGCCTCGTGACTGCGTTGCAGGAATGGTCGCTGGAATTGCACCAGCCGCTGCCGGACAGCGCGGTGGCGTTGGCGCACTCGCTGGCAGGCAGCTCTGCCACTGTCGGGTTCTCGGCACTGTCCAATCTTGCGCGTACCCTGGAACATACGCTGCAGCATGTTCAACTGCTGCAGCAGGGTCTCCCCGAGCATGCGCAGGCATTCAACGCCGCTGCCGAGGACATCCGGAGGTTGCTGCACCAGTTCGCCGCAGGCTTCCTGAAGGAGCCCAGCGCCTCGGTGCTGGAACAGCTCAACGAGATCCTGCAGACCGAAGTGATCAGCGGCATGGTGTCGCTGGAAGACCGTGCTTTCGCCGAGGCAGAGGCACAGGCACAGGCATTTGAGACGCTGGAGCCGGCTCCGGCAACGCCTCAGGGCACGGCGCATGCGACGGCCGTCGACGAGCCGGCTGCCCCATCGCCCGTGGTGGCGCCTACGCTCCCCGTAGGCCACGACCGCGTGATTGGCGATACTGCCGCGCCTGCCGTGTCGACCACCGTCGATATCGATGACGACATCGATGCGCTGGACAACATCGACCCCGATCTGTTCCCCATTTTCGAGGAAGAAGCGGTTGAACTGTTGCCCACGCTGGGTGGGGCGTTGCGCCAGTGGTCGTCCCGGCCGGAGAACCTGGGCGCACGCAGCGAACTGCTGCGCGCCCTGCACACCCTCAAGGGCAGTGCGCGCCTGGCAGGCGCGATGCGGCTTGGCGAAATGGCGCACCGCATGGAAACGGCCGTGGAGCAGATCGACACGGAAACCGTGGCGGCCGCAGACATTGAGCCCTTGCTGGTCAACTTCGACGCGTTGCAGGCGAGTTTCGACGCGCTGCGCGCAACTGGAGCGGAGCCGGCGGTACCGGCCGCTGAGCATGGACAGGACGCACAGGTGGTCCAATCCGCTCCCGCTCCCGCTCCCGCGCCAGGGCTTTCCCAGCCGCTCGCTCCGCCCGTTGCGTTGCGTGCGCCGTTGGGTGCGGCCCCTGCGCCGGCCCCCCTGCGTGCGGCAGGTGGGCATTCCGTGCGCGTACGTTCGCAACTGCTCGACCGGCTGGTGAACCAGGCTGGCGAAGTGATGATCGCGCGTTCACGACTGGACGTGCGCATGTCGCAACTGCGCAGTTCACTGACCGATTTGTCGGGCAACCTGGAGCGCCTGCGCCAGCAGTTGCGTGACATCGAGGTACAGGCGGAATCGCAGATGCAGTCCCGCTTGGCCCTGTCCAAGGACATGGCGGCGGGCTTCGATCCGCTGGAATTCGACCGATTCACCCGCGTTCAGGAACTGACGCGCATGATGGCGGAGTCGGTCAACGACGTGGCCACCGTGCAGCGCAACATGCAACGTGCGATGGAAGACGCCGAAGACGATCTGATCGCCCAGGGACGCCAGGCACGTGAGTTGCAGCGCGACCTGCTGCGCACGCGCATGGTGGAGTTCGAGGGCATCTCGGAACGCCTCTATGCGGTGGTGCGCCAGGCATCCAAGGAAACGGGAAAGCAGATCAAGCTGGACATTTCGGGCGGTTCCATCGAAATGGACCGCGGCGTGCTGGACCGCATGACCCCTGCTTTCGAACACCTGCTGCGCAACTGCGTGGGGCACGGCATCGAGGAACCCGAGACGCGCGCTGCTGCCGGCAAGGCTCCTGTGGGCTCGATCTCCATCGACTTGCGGCACGAGGGCAACGACGTGTCGGTGGCGTTCCGCGACGACGGGGCAGGCCTGAACATCGCCCGCATCCGGGACAAGGCCGTGGCGCAAGGGTTGATTGCGCCCGATGCGCAGCTGAGCGATGGCGAGGCGGCCAACCTGATCTTCATGCCGGGCTTCTCCACGGCGTCGGAGATCACGGGCCTTTCCGGCCGTGGTATCGGCATGGACGTGGTGCGCTCGGAGGTGAATGCCCTGGGTGGCCGCATCGAGACCTCTACCGAGGCGGGCAAGGGAACGTCCTTCCGCATGGTGCTGCCGCTCACGACAGCGGTGACCCAGGTGGTGATGCTGCGCGCGGGCAACCTGACCATCGGCGTGCCAGCCAACCTGGTGGAGATCGTGCGCCGCAGTTCCGGCACCGAGCTCGACGCTGCCTACGCCAGCCATACCTTCTCGGATGGCCTGGAGGATCTGCCCTTCTACTGGGCGGGTGCATTGCTCCAGTCGTCCTCGCGCAGCACGGAGGTCACGGGCAAGAGCCGCCCCGTGGTGATCCTGCGCAGCGCGTCTCAGCGCATCGCGATGCACGTGGACGAAGTGCTGGGCAACCAGGAAGTCGTGGTGAAGAACCTGGGGCCGCAGCTGTCGCGTCTGCCAGGCCTCGCGGGCATGTCCGTGCTGGCTTCGGGCACCGTGGTGCTGATCTACAACCCGGTGGCGCTGGCCACGGTGTACGGCGACCAGGTGCGCGCGGCCACGCACGCACCGGCGGTGGACCAAGCCGGCGCGGTGGTGGCTGCCGAGGGCGGCACGCCCGCCGCTTCGCTGCTGGTGCCGGTGCAGCAGGTGCCCTTGATCCTGGTGGTGGACGACTCGATCACCGTGCGCCGCGTCACGCAGCGCCTGCTGCAGCGCGAAGGCTACCGCGTGGCCCTGGCGGCCGACGGCCTGCAGGCGCTGGAGCGCCTGCAGGAAGAGCGCCCCGCGGTCGTGTTGTCCGACATCGAGATGCCGCGCATGGACGGTTTTGATCTCGCGCGCAACATCCGCTCCGATGCTGCGCTGCAGGACCTGCCGATCATCATGATCACTTCGCGCATTGCGCAGAAGCACCGCGACCATGCGATGGAACTCGGCGTGAACCACTACCTGGGCAAGCCCTACTCCGACGAGGAGCTGATGAGCCTGGTGCGCCACTACGCCAGCCTGAACACGGAGGCAGTGACCGCCTGACGGCGACGCAGTCCAGTGTCACCCAGGCCCGGCAGGCTGCACGCCTGCCGGGCCTTGTCTTTTGTGCGCCGGGGCGATGCCCTCGGATAACGGGCCGATGCGGTGGTTGGCCGTAAAATTGCCGCATGCCTGCCGATACCGCGCCCATGAATCTGACGCACCACTTCCTGATCGCCATGCCGGGCGTGGAAGATGCCTCTTTTTCGCGCAGTGTGGTGTATTTGTGCGAGCACAGCGAGCGCGGCGCGCTGGGGTTGATCATCAACAAACCCACGCCTATCAGCCTGGAAGGGCTGTTCGAGAAGGTGGACCTGTCCCTCGGGCGAGAGGATCTCACGCTGCAGCCGGTATTCCAGGGCGGCCCGGTACAGACCGAGCGCGGCTTCGTGCTGCACGAGGCCATGCGCGGCCCGCAAGAGAGCGAGGACGAGTCGCCCTACGCCTCCACGATGACCATCCCCGGCGGGCTGGAAATGACCACTTCCAAGGATGTGCTGGAGGCGTTGGCCCATGGTGCGGGCCCACGGCGCGTCCTCGTGACGCTGGGCTACTCGGCCTGGGGCGAAGGCCAACTGGAGTCCGAGTTGGCCGAGAACAGCTGGCTCACCGTGGGTGCGGACGTGTCGGTCATCTTTGAAACGCCTGTGCAAGAGCGCTATGACCGTGCACTGGGGTTGCTGGGCCTGCAGTCGTGGATGCTGTCGCCCGAAGCGGGGCATGCATGAGCGGCCAGCCTGCTCCAGCCGTCGTCCCCGCGCATTTCCAATCCTTTCTGGCTTTCGATTACGGGCTCAAGCGCACCGGCGTCGCCGTGGGTACGCGCATGCTGCGCAGCGCCACGCCCCAGGGCACGATCCGCGCGGAGGGCGATGCCCGCTTCGCCCAGGTGGCCGAGCGTATCCGCGAATGGCAGCCCGATGCCCTGGTGGTGGGCGTGCCGCTGCATCCCGACGGGGCTGCCCATGAGAACACCGCCCGTGCGCTCAAGTTCGCGCGCCAGCTGCGCGGGCGCTTCGGCCTGCCGGTCTTCGAGGTGGACGAGCGCTACAGCACCACCGAGGCCCTTTCTGCGGGCGCGGCTGATGCCGACGCCGCGTCGGCCTGCATCATCCTGGAACAGTTTTTGAGGAACCTGCCATGAGTTCTGCTACGACCCCGCCGGGTGCCACGCGCCCGGGCCATCTCACGCTGGATGCCGAGGCGCTGTACGCCGAGCTGCTGCGCGGCGTGCGCATGCTGCGCGAATCTGACACCTACTTGGCGGGCATCGCCTCGGGCGGTGCTTGGCTGGCCGAGCGTCTGCAAAAGGACCTGGGCTTGCCGGGCCAGGCCGGGGTGCTGTCGTCCGCCATGCACCGCGACGATTTCTCCCAGCGGGGCCTGGCCTCCAGCGCGCAGACCACGCTGCCGTTCGACGTGAATGGTGCGGACATCCTGGTGCTGGACGATGTGCTCTACACCGGCCGCACCATCCGCGCCGTACTCAATGAGCTGTTCGACTACGGCCGCCCGGCGCGCGTGCGCCTGGCGGTGCTGGTGGACCGCGGCGGCCGCGAGCTGCCGGTGGCCGCCGAGTTCGCTGCGGCGCGCGTGGCGCTGCCGCCCACGCAATCGCTGGCACTGGCCCGCAGCGAGGCCGGCGCTTTCCATTTCGACGTCAAAGAGGTCTGACGGTGCTGTACAAGCGCAACCCCCAACTCAACAAGAACGGCGAGCTGATCCACCTGCTGTCGATCGAGGGCCTGCCCAAGGACATCGTCACGCACATCCTGGACACGGCCACCAACTTCGTCAGCGTCCAGGAGCGCGAGGTCAAGAAGGTGCCGCTGCTGCGCGGCAAGAGCGTGTTCAACCTGTTCTTCGAGAACAGCACGCGCACGCGCACCACGTTCGAGATCGCGGCCAAGCGCCTGTCTGCCGACGTGTTCAATCTGGATATCGCGCGCAGCTCCACCGCCAAGGGCGAGACGCTGCTGGACACCATCGACAACCTGAGCGCCATGGCGGCGGACATCTTCGTCGTGCGCCACAGTGAATCGGGCGCGCCCTACCTGATCGCACAGCATGTGGCGCCGCACGTGCACGTGGTGAACGCCGGGGACGGCCGGCACTCGCACCCCACGCAGGGGCTGCTGGACATGTACACCATCCGCCATTACAAGAAGGACTTCTCCAACCTCACGGTGGCCATCGTGGGCGACGTGCTGCATTCGCGCGTGGCGCGATCGGACATCCATGCCCTGACCACCCTGGGCGCGGCCGAGGTGCGCGTGGTGGGCCCACGCACGCTGGTGCCTTCCGACATGGCGCAGATGGGCGTGCGGGTGTTCCACAACCTGGAGGAAGGCATCAAAGGCTGCGACGTGGTCATCACGCTGCGCCTGCAGAACGAGCGCATGAGCGGTGCGCTGCTGCCTTCCAGCCAAGAGTACTTCAAGAGCTTCGGACTCACGCCCGAGAAGCTGCGGCTGGCCAAACCCGATGCCATCGTCATGCACCCGGGCCCCATCAACCGCGGCGTGGAGATCGACTCCGCCGTGGTGGACGGTCCGCAGGCCGTGATCCTGCCGCAGGTCACCTTCGGCATCGCGGTGCGCATGGCGGTCATGTCCATCGTGGCAGGGAATGAAGCATGACCTCGCTGAGCCGCTTCGCGCAATCCCCCCGGGGGACGCCGCGAACACGGCGGGGCGGCCCTTGCACGGCGGCCCCGACCTGGGTTGCCCCAGTTTCATGGGGTGTGGGTGGCGCACGGCGCCATGGATCACCCGGATGACTCATTTGCTATTGTTTTAATAGCTGTTAGCGCTTGTGGGACGGGCGTTAGCGGCCAATTTGGCTTAGAACCATGACAATCCTCATCCAGAACGGCCGCGTCATCGACCCCGCCAGCGGCCTCGACAAGGTGTGCAACGTGGCGCTGGCGGCGGGCCGCATCATCGCGGTGGACCGCGAGCCCCAGGGTTTCACGCCCACCCGCGTGATCGATGCCAGCGGCTGCATGGTGCTGCCGGGTCTGGTGGACCTGGCGGCGCGCCTGCGCGAGCCGGGGCATGAGCATGAGGGCATGCTGGAGTCCGAGATGGCAGCGGCCGTCGCGGGTGGGGTGACCAGCCTGGTCTGCCCGCCCGACACCGACCCGGTGCTCGACGAGCCTGGCCTGGTGCAGATGCTCAAGTTCCGCGCCGAGAAGCTGCACCAGGCGCGGCTGTTCCCCTTGGGCGCAGTCACGCGTGGGCTGGCCGGCGAGGTGCTGACCGAGATGGCCGAGCTGACGGAGTCCGGCTGCGTGGGCTTCAGCCAGGCCGAGGTGCCGCTGACCAGCACCCAGGTGCTGCAGCGCGCGCTGCAGTACGCCGCGACCTACGGCTACACCGTCTGGCTGCGCCCGCAGGAACTGCACCTGGGCAAGGGCGTGGCCGCCAGCGGCCCCCTGGCCACACGGTTGGGCCTGTCGGGCGTGCCCGTGGCGGCGGAGACGATCGCACTGCACACCATCTTCGAGTTGCTCAAAACCACGGGCGCGCGCGTGCACCTGTGCCGCCTGTCCAGCAGCGCGGGTGTGGATCTGGTGCGTCAGGCCAAGGCGGCCGGCCTGCCGGTGAGCTGCGACGTGAGCATCAACTCGCTCATGCTCACCGATGCGGACATCGGCTACTTCGACAGCCGCGCGCGCCTCACGCCGCCGCTGCGCCAGCAGCGCGACCGCGATGCGCTGGCCGCGGCGCTGCTGGATGGCACCATCGACGCGTTGGTGTCCGACCACACGCCTGTGGACGAGGATGCCAAAGCTTTGCCATTTGCCGAGGCCGAGCCCGGCGCGACGGGGCTGGAGTTGCTTCTGTCCGTGGCGCTCAAGTGGTCGCAGGAAGGCGGCGCGCCGCTGCAGCGTGCGCTGGCCGTGGTCACCGCAGAGCCCGCGCGGGTGCTGGGCACGTCGCTGGGCACGCTGCAGGCCAGCGTGGGCCGCATTATCGAAGGCGGGGTGGGCGACCTGTGCGTGCTGGACCCTGCGGCGCATTGGACCGTGCAGGCCGACGCACTGGCCAGCCAGGGCAAGCACACGCCGTTCTCGACCTATGAACTGCAGGGCCGGGTGCGCTGCACGCTGGTGGGCGGCCAGGTCGCGTTCGAGCGCGGCTGAGCGACGCCGGCACACGCACATGCTGCGGGGATTACGGGCCTGCTGGCGGGTGTTGCGGCTGGTGCTGCACGCTGCACAGGGGTTGCTGGTGGTGGCGTTGCGCTTTCCCCGCCTATCGGTGGAGCAGCAGCAGGCGCGGGTGCAGGCGTGGGCGCTGGGCCTGCTGGCCTGCGCGGGGGTCACGCTGGAGGTGCGCGGCACCCCGCCGAGCCAGGGGCCGGTGCTGCTGGTGGCCAACCATCTGTCCTGGCTCGACATCCCGGTGATGCATGCGGCGCGCTACTGCCGCTTCATCTCCAAGTCCGACGTGCAGGCTTGGCCCATCGTCGGCACGCTCGCCACGGCAGCGGGCACGCTGTACATCGAGCGCGCGTCGCGGCGCGATGCCCTGCGCATGGTGGGCAGCATGCGGGATGCCCTGTTGCGGGGCGAAATACTGGCGGTGTTTCCCGAAGGCACGACCGGCGACGGGCGCACGCTGCTGCCCTTTCACCCCAACCTGCTGCAGGCTGCGCTGCAGGCGGACGTGCCCGTGCAGCCCATCGGCCTGCGCTTCGTGGACCGCGCAAGCGGCCAGACCACCCACGCCCCGAGCTACATCGGCGACGAAACGCTGGTGGGCTCCATCTGGCGCACGCTCACCGCGCCGCCCATCACGGCGGTCGCGCATTTCGGCATTCCCGAGCGTGCGCAGGGGCGCGACCGCCGGGTGTGGGGCCAGGCATTGCATGCCGCAGTGGACGATCTGCGCCAACGCTGAATAGCCTCCTGCTGTCGCCAAAAGTGCACATGTGTGTGCAACGGGGCTGTAACGGTCTGTTTACATCCATCGCATCGACATGCGCCTGCAGTATGGTGCGCCTCTTTGCCAATAACCGAGGGAGGGATGCATGCAACTGATGGAGCGCGTGAAGGGGATTTTGCTCAAGCCCCGCGAGACCTGGGCCGCCATTGATGGGGAGCCTGCCGATACGGCACGCCTGTTCACGGGCTACCTGATGATCCTCGCGGCCATTCCGGCCGTCTGCGGATTCATCGGCATGTCGCTGATCGGCATGGGAGGCTTTGGCTTCAGCATGCGCGTGCCGGTGCTCGCCGGGCTGGCCAACATGGTCGTATCCTATGTGTTGAGCCTGGTCGGCGTGTATGTGCTGGCCCTGGTCATCAATGCGTTGGCACCCATGTTCGGCGGCACCCAGAACCAGGGACAGGCGCTCAAGGTCGCGGTCTACGCCAGCACGGCCGCCATGCTGGGCGGCGTGTTCAGCTTGTTGCCGGCGCTGGCCATCCTGGGCTTGGTGGCGGCGCTGTATTCGCTGTACCTGCTGTACCTGGGCCTGCCGCTGCTGATGCGCAGCCCGGCTGCGCGCGCCGTGCCCTACACGGCGGTGGTCGTGGTGGTGGCCATCGTGCTGGGCATCGTCATTGCGGCCATCGGTTCGCTGTTCATGCCGCATGGCCCCGCCATGTGGGGCAGTGCGGGCGGCCCGGCCGTGGTCATCGACACGCCGCGTGGGCAGGTCACGCTGGATACCGCCAAGCTGGAAGAGGCCGGCAAGAAGATGGAAGAGGCTGCCCGCCGCATGGAGCAGGCGCACAAGAGCGGCGATACCCAACAGATGACCGAAGCCGCAGGGCAGGCGATGGCGGCGGCCATGGGAGGTGCCAAGCACCAGACGGTGGGGGTCGATGCGCTCAAGGCCGCGCTGCCCGCCAAGCTGGGTTCGCTGGAACGCACCAGCTATGAGGTCCACGACGGCGCTGCCACAGGCCTGCCGACCAGCCAGGCGGAGGCCGAGTACGGCAACGGTGACAAGGTTGTGCGCATTTCGGTCGTGGATGCGGGTGCATTCGGCCAGTTGGCCCAGCTGGCAGGCATGGTGCAGGGCGAGCGCGAGAGCGACGGCATCGTGGAAAAGACCTGGCAGGAGAATGGCCGCACGTTGCACCACAGCTACGCCAAGGACGGCAGCCAGGCGGAACTGCGCGCGGTGCTCAAGAACGGCGTGGTGGTCACGGTGGAGGCGGAGAACCTGCCGTTGAAGGACGTACAGGGCTTCATGGGCCAGATCGACCTGGCCGCGCTGGAGAACCTGCCGCGCAAGGACAAGTCTTGAGCCTGGCGCCCCCCGACGGCAGGGGCGCTTGAGGGAGCCGCGGTCAGCGTGCGGCGCTCTCCCGTGCGAACGCCACCACGTGGTCGACCTGCGTGCGAATGCCGATCCATTCGCCCATGGCATGGTCATGGTGGCTGGGCACGTGGGCCATCACGGTGAGGCCGTTGGCCAGTTCCAGCGTGTACAGAAATTCCGAACCGCGAAAGGCCTTGCGCACGATGCGCGCCCGCACGGGTGAGCTGTCGTCATGCACCACGTCGTCGGCACGCAGCAGCACGTCGCATTCGCCGCCGGGGTAGCTTGCCGGCAGCAGGCAGCCGTCGATGTCGGTCAGGTCGCCCAGCGGGGTGCGCGCCACCACATGGCTGCCCTGCTGCACCAGCGTGGCGGGGGCGAACACGCCATGGCCGATGAAGTCGGCCACGAAGCGCGTGGCGGGGCGGTGGTAGAGGGAGTAGGCATCGTCCCACTGGTGCAGGTGGCCGCCCTCCAGCACGCCGATGCGGTCGCCGATGGCGAAGGCCTCCAACTGGTCGTGCGTGACGAACAGTGCCGTAGCGCCGGCGGTCTTGAGGATGCTGCGCACCTCGTGGGCCAGCCGCTCGCGCAAGTCCACATCCAGGTTGGAAAACGGCTCGTCCAGCAGCATCAGCCGCGGGCGCGGTGCCAGCGCGCGCGCCAATGCCACGCGCTGCTGCTGGCCGCCCGAGAGCTCGTGCGGAAAGCGCGCCTCGCTGCCCTCCAGACCCACCAGGGCCAGGGACTCGCGCACGCGTTCGGCCTGCTCCGCGCGGGGGAGTGCGTGGATGCCGAAAGCCACGTTGCGCGCGACGCTGAGGTGCGGAAACAGCGCATAGTCCTGGAACACCATGCCCATGCGCCGCTGCTCGGGGGGCATGCTGCGCCCCGGCGCGCCCACCACCTCGCCCCCCAGGCGGATGGCTCCTTCGGCGACGGGTTCCAGCCCCGCCACCGCGCGCAGCAGGGTGGTCTTGCCGCAGCCCGAGGGGCCGATGAGCACACCGATCTCGCCGGCGGCCAGGCCCAGGGTCACGCCGCGCACGGCGGCTTGCGGGCGGTTGGCGTACCGCACGTCCAATTGAGACACTTCCAGAAACATGGCGTGAGTTTAGGGCGTGTCCCGCCCTGAATGACCCCACGCCACAGCGCCGTACTGCGCAGGCGTGGCCCCGCGCTGCGCCGCCTGGGCGCGCCGCCCCAGGGCCCACATGCTGGTAGGGCGCGGCCGACCTGCGGCCCGCGGTTGCGTAGAATTGTTCCCATTTGCATCACAACTGCCAGGGTTCACCGGGCAGGCGGTGGATGCGCTCTCTTCGCCTTGCACCTCGCTACCGGCCGTCCCTTGCTGCCACGAATCCGCCGCGCCCTGCGCTCCACTTCACTGATCCTGTTGGCCTTGCTGCTCACGCTGCCCCTGCTGGCCGTGCTGGGGGCGTGGCTGCCCTGGGGCGAGGGCGGCGCGCAGTCCGGTGCCATCCTGCGCGCCATGGCCACCACGGTGCTGCCGGGGTACCTGTGGACCACGCTGTGGCTGGGTCTCGCCGTGGCCGTGGGCGCGGCCGTGGTGGGCACGGCCTGCGCCGCGGCGGTCACGCTGTTCGACTTCCGTGGCCGGCGCTCGCTGGAGTGGCTGCTGCTGCTGCCCCTGGCCATGCCGGCCTATGTGACGGCCTACGCCTATACCGACTTCCTGCAGTTCAGCGGCCCGCTGCAGGTCTGGCTGCGCGCCACGTTCGGCCTGGAGGGCCGCCTGCTGCCCGAGGTGCGCAGCCTGGGCGGTGCGGTGTGGGTGTTCATCTTTTCGCTTTACCCCTACGTGTACCTGCTGGCGCGCACGGCGCTGGGCGAGCGTGCGGCGCACCTCATGGAGGCGGCGCGTCTGCTGGGCGCATCGCCCGCGCGGCGCATCCGCAGCGTGGCGCTGCCGCTGGCACGCCCGGCGGTGGCCGCGGGCGTGGCGCTGGTGCTCATGGAGACGCTGGCCGACTTCGGCGTCGCGGCGTACTTCGGCATCCAGACCTTCACCACGGGCATCTACAAGGCCTGGCTGTCCATGGACGACCGGCTCGCCGCAGCGCAGTTGGCCACCGTGCTGCTGGTGCTGGTGGTGCTGCTGCTGCAGCTGGAGCTGCGCGCGCAGCGGCGCATGCGCTTTGCCACGGGCGGCGTGGGCCGCGCCGGCTCGACCGAGGCGCAGCCCACGCGGCTGCACGGTGCAAGCGCCGTGGCGGCGTGGCTGGTGTGCGCCCTGCCAGTACTGATGGGCTTCGTGGCGCCGGTGCTGTTCATGCTGCGGCCGCTGGCGGCCGACTGGTCGGTGCTGCCCTGGTCGCGTTTCATCGAATGGGCGGGCAACAGTGTGCGGCTGGGGGGCATTACGGCCGTGCTGGCCGTGGGCATTGCCCTGGTGCTGGCGTTTGCCGTGCGCCGCCGGCGCGATGCGCTCACGCGTGGCGTGGTGCAGCTGGTCAGCTTGGGCTACGCCGTGCCCGGTGCCGTGATCGTCGTGGGTCTGCTGCTGCCCGTGGGCTGGATGCAGGCCGCGGCGCCCGGCTGGGGGCTGCCCGCGATCATCACCGCCACGGCCGTGGGTATCGTCTGGGCCTACCTGGTGCGTTTTTGCGCGGTGGCGCTGCAGTCGGTGCAAAGCGGCTACGCGCGCGTCTCGCCCAGCCTGGACGACTCGGCGCGCATGTTGGGCGTGGGCAGCCTGGGCGTGCTCACGCGCGTGCACTGGCCGCTGCTCAAGCGCTCCACCGCGGCGGCGGCGCTGCTGGTGTTCGTGGACGTGATGAAGGAGCTGCCCGCCACCATGGTGCTGCGCCCCTTCAACAGCGACACCCTGGCCGTGGTGGCCTACCAGCTGGCCCGCGACGAGCGCCTGGGCGAGGCCGCGCTGCCCTCGCTGGCGCTGGTGGCCGTGGGGCTGGTGCCGGTGATCCTGCTGAGCCGCACGCTGCGCGCGTCGTCGCGCTGACCCGGCGCCGCCTCATTGGACACCGAGGCGGCCCGGTACGGCCCAGCGTGGCGGCCTACACTGCGCGCATGACCCCTGCCGACATCACCATCTACCACAACGCCCGCTGCAGCAATTCGCGCGGCGCCTTGGCGCTGCTGCGCGAGCGCGGCATCGAGCCCACCGTCGTGGACTATCTCGCCCAGCCGCTGGATGCCGTCCAGCTCACCGCCTTGGTGGCGCGCCTGGGCGTGCCCGTGCGCAAAGTCATGCGCACCAAGGAGGCCGCCTACACCGCGCTGGATCTGGCCGACCCGGGCCGCACCGATGCCGAGCTCATCGCCGCCATCGCCGCGCACCCGGTGCTGCTCAACCGCCCCATCGTCGTGACGCCGCGCGGTGCCCTGCTGTGCCGCCCGCCCGAGCGGGTGCTGGAGTTGCTCTGATACCGGGCCATCGGAATTTCGGGTATTTCGGTTAAATTGGCCTGTAACGCTTATGTTTCAAGCGCTAATAGCTATTAAATAAATAGCAAAAAGACCCATTTTCCCTGGCGCCGCGCCGCTTTCCTACAGTCGCGCGCGGCGCCGGGCCGATATGCTGGGCGGCATGCTGCCTGTTCCGGGCCGTGGGAGAGCGCCATGACACCACCCGTACCGCCAGAAGAATGCGCCCCGCATGCGGGGCCCATGCATGCGGTCGCTGGCCGTGCGGCCGCGGCGCGCGCTGTGCAGCAATGGTCGTCGGCGGGCCCTCGCCGCGTGCTCCACCCCCGCGCATGATCCGCGTGGCCGTACTCTCGGGCCTGGGCCACGCGATCTTCGTGGCCGTGGGGCTGCTGGTGTACGTGATGGGCACGCGCATCGGCCACCAGCGCCGCCATCCCTCGGCCGCCATGGGCTGGGTGCTGGGCATCGTCACGTTTCCCTATCTGGTCGTACCGCTGTTCCTCTTGTTCGGCACGCGCAAGTTCGCGCGGCCCGCACGCCGCCCGCACGGCCCGCCGCTGGAGGCAACGGAAGGCGGGCCGCCCTGGGCAACGCGGCTGCTGGCCAGCCTGGAGCTGGCGCCCGCCGTGCGCAATGCGCAGGTGGTGCTGCATGCCGACGGTACGCAGGCGCTGCAGGGGCTGCTGGCCACCATTGCGTCGGCCCGCCACCGGCTGGACCTGTGCACCTACGTGTTTGCCTACGACGAGGTGGGGCGAGAGGTGGCGCGCGCGCTGCTGGACTGCGTGCACCGCGGCGTGCGCGTGCGCCTGCTGGTGGACGCCTTGGGCAGCATGCGCACGCCGCCCGGCATGCTGCGCGCGCTGCGGCGCCAGGGCCTGCAGGTGCGCCGCTTCATGCCGCTGCTGCACAACCCGCTGCACGGGCGCACCAACCTGCGCAACCACCGCAAGCTGGTCGTGGCCGACGGCGAGCGGCTGTGGAGCGGCGGACGCAACCTGGCCTGCGAGTACTTCATCGACCGGCCGGGCCACCCCGCCTGGGCGGACTTGAGCTACGAGGTCCATGGCCCGCTGGCCGCGCAGGCGCAGGCCCAGTTCGCCACCGACTGGCGTGTGGCGCGCGGCCTGGTGCTGCGCCGCCGCCGCAAGGCGCGGAGCACCGCCGCGCCGGCGCTGCCCGCGCCGCCCGCACACGGCCCGTTGGCGCAGTGGCTGCCCAGCGGTCCCGACCATGCCGACGACACCGTGCATGCGCTGCTGCTGGCGGCTGCCTACCATGCCCAGCGGCGCATCGTGGCCGTCACGCCGTACTTCGTGCCCGACGACGCGCTGCTGGACGCCTGGTGCCTGGCCTGCCGGCGCGGCGTGCAGGTCAGCGTGGTGGTGCCGGCGCGCTCCAACCACCGCCTGGCAGACCTGGCCCGCGAGCGCGCGCTGCGCCAGCTGGCCGCCGCGGGTGCGCGGGTATGGCTGTCCCCGGCCATGGTGCATGCCAAGGCGGTGCTCATCGACGACGAACTGGCTCTCGTAGGCTCGCTCAACCTGGACGCGCGCAGCCTGTTCCTGAACTACGAGGCCATGACCGTGTTCTACGGCCCGCAGGAACTGCACTGGCTGGCGCAGTGGAGCGACCAGCTGCTGGCCAGCGCGCGCCCCTACCACGCGCGTGCGCCCTCCTGGCTGCGCGACGTCATCGAAGGCGTGGTGCGCTCGGTGGGCTTTCAGCTCTAGGCGGCTGTCGCGCCCGTGCAGGCGAAGGGTAGGCCGGCGCGTTCGCTGTTGGGCGGCGCGGCTGCGATGGGTAGTCGTGGTGCCCGGGTTGCCCGGCACAGGTGCGCCGCACGTCCCTTCGGACCCATGGGGCGTGGGATGCGCGATCGGGGCCGTACAGTGATGCGGTGGCGCCCTCGTCCGACACGCCTGCGGCCGGCTGGCGGGCACGCCCGCAGCCACCTCCACACTACAACGGGGGTATCGGGCGCACGCAGCGTGCGTCCACCACTGTTTTAAGGAGTGCGCCATGAACGCCACCGATCCGCGATTTCCCCAGAACCCACCCATCGACCCCGACCTGGCCGAACAGGCACGACCCGGCCACGGCGTGCCGTCGCAAGACCCGGAGCCGCAGGCACAGCAGCCCCTGCCGCCCGAAGACCAGGAGCGTGAATCCAAATCGGTGCTGATGGGCGGCGGCGCGATGGCGGGCGCAGCTGCCGGCGCGGCCGTAGGCGCTGCCACGGCGGGGCCGGTGGGCGTCTTTGTGGGCACCCTGGCGGGCAGTGTGGCGGGGGCGCTGGGCGGCGCTGCGGCGGGCCGGCTGGTGGACACCGACCCCACCGCACCGGAAACCGACACCAAGGCCGGGACGGACGGCGAGCGCTAGTTCCTGCACCGGCATTTGCCCGGAAAGTGGTCCCTCCGACAGGAATCGAACCTGTATCTAGCGCTTAGGAGGCGCTCGTTCTATCCATTGAACTACGGAGAGGGAGGCAAGATTGTAAGGGCGGTGCCATGCCGCCCTTATGCTATTTATTTAATAGCTGCATGCGCTTGAAGGGAAAGCGTTACGGCCGATTTTTGGCATAGAACTTCAGTCGTAGCGCACCGTGTAGATCAGGTCCACCGCGCTTTGCATGCCCGTCTGGCCGCGCAGCGTGAGGTGCTGCGACAGGTCGTAGAAGATGTACAGCGTGCCCAGCACGCCCGAGAGGCTGCGCTCGTAGGTCACGTACAGGTCCTTGGACAGGCGTTTGCCGAAGGTGAGGGCAGCGGCGCTCGCGTCCTCGCCCGTGCCGGGGCCCTTGAAGCCGATCTCGTCCAGACCTACGCGCTTGGCGATACCGCCGGTGCCGCTGCCGGAGCCCCCGCCCAGCAGGGCCAGCGCGGCCTGCTGCAGCAGCGCGGCCTCGGCGCCGCCGCTGGCGGCGCTGCGGCCCAGCACCACCCACGAGAGCTTCTCGGCGTCCGGCAGGTCGGGGTCGGCATACAGGCGCACGCGCGGCGACTGGGCCGTGCCCGTGACCTGCACGCCGGCGCGCACGCTGATGTTGGGCCGGATGGCCAGCACGTCCAGCGACGGGTTGTCGTAGGGGCCGTTGAAGCGCAGCAAGCCCGTTTCCACGTCCAGCGCCTGGCCCCAGGCGCGGTAGCGGCCCTGCACGGTGCGCACCTCGCCGGTCACGCGCGGCGGGGCGCCGGCCGTGCCGCTGCTGCGGATGTCCAGCTGCCCCGTCAGGCGTGTGGTGATGCCGTGGCCCTGCAGGGCGAAGTCGTTGCCCAGGTCCAGCGTGACGGCGATGTCGGGCGGGCGCGCGGCCTGCACCTGCCCGCCGGCCTCGGCCTTCTGGGCCTGCTGCGCGTCGCGCGCGGCCTTGGCGGCGGCTTGCTTGTCCAATGCGGCGGAGCGCACCACCACGTCGCTGCCCAGCGTGGGCGCGCCCGCCTCGGGCAGGATGATGGTGGCGCGGTCGGTAGTGAGCTGGCCGCGCAGCGTGAATTGCCCGCCCTGCAGCCGCGCCGTGAGGTCGCCCGAGACGCTGACCTGCCGGTCGGCGCGCACCAGCAACTGCAGCGCCCGTGCCTGCGCGCGCAGATCCATGCGGATGCCGGAGCTACCTTCGCCCGCCGTGCCCCACGATACGGTGCCGCTGCCGGTGAGCGTGCCGCCGTCCTGCGGCGCCGCGGTGCGGTTGCCGCTGTAGCCCGCGATGCGTGCACGGCTGCCCTGGCCGCCGTGCAGGCTCAGCTCGGTGATGGTGAGCCGGTCGCCCTGCAGCGCGGCGCGCAGGCGCCCGTCCTGCAGGTCCACGCCGTCCAGCAGCGAGCGGATGGCGAACTGGTCCGCCGCCAGCTGTCCGCTCCACTGCGGCGCGGTGCGCGTGCCGGACAGGCGCGCGTCGGCGCTCAGCGTGCCGCGCACGCGCCAGCCCGGCGGCGCCAGGGCGGACCACACGCCCACGTCGGGCAGTTCGGCACGCACGGTGGCGGCCAGTGGGGCCTCGGCGGGCCAGGTCCAGCCGTCGGACGTGCGCGCCAGTTGGGTGCTGCCTTCGGCGTGCAATTGGCCGGCGCGCTCACTGTCCCAGTCCAGTCGGGCACGCAACGCCGGGCCTTCGGCGCTGACCGTGAGTTCGGCCCGGCGCACGCCGGCGGGTGTGCCGCGCGTGGGCACGGCCTGCGCCGCCTGGGCGCCCTTGCCCTGGCCGCTGCTGTGCACCACGGTGGTGGGCGTCGCATCCAGCGTCAGGATGCGCAGGTCGCCGCCGCTGCGCCGCAGGCTGGCGCTGGCGCGCAGCGTGTCGCCGGCGTCGATGTCCCAGGTGCCGTCCAGCAGCAGGTCGCCCGCCAGGCCCGCCCGCTCCAGCATGCCGTCGCCGTCCATGCGCCAGGCGTTGGCCCAGTCCAGCGGCAGGCCCTTCAGTTCGCCCTGGCTGCGCAGCTGCAGGGCACCCTGCGCGCCCTGGGCATAGCGCAGGGGTTGCCAGCGCAGTTGCAGATGACCGGGTCGCGGCCCTTCGACGAAGGCCTGGCCGGCGCCGGCCTCCACCACCAGCTGGGGGGACTGGCGCAGCTGGATGGCCACCGGCTCGGCCAGGCGCAGCTTCCACGGGCCGGGCTGGCCGGCCGCGTCGGCCTGCATCTGCAGGGATTCCAACTGGGCCTGCCATTGGCCCGCGCCGCGGCTGGCCGCCGTGGCGCGCAGGCGCAACTGGGCACGCTGGCCCGTGAGGGTGGCGCTGCGGGCGGAAGGGCCCTCGTCAGGCTGCGGGCCGTGGCGCAGCTCGCCATCCCAGTCGAGCGCGGCGCGCGCCAACGAGCCCTGCAGCGTGGCGGTGGTGCGCCGCAGTTCCAGCGTGAGGGGGCCCGCGTCCGTGCCGGGCTGGGGTGCGCGCGCGATCTGCAGGCGCGGCGCGGACAGCTGGGCCTGCAGGTCAAAGCGCTGCGGCGCGGTTGCGGCAGCCACGGCCGTGCCTGCCGGCAGGCCCGCGGCCTGCAGTTGGCGCTGCAGGTCGTGCCAGCCGCCGCGCCAGGTGGCGGCCAGCGTGGCGTTGCCGTCCAGGCTCCAGCCCGCCAATGCGGCGGGCAGGCCCGGCAGGCCCTGCAGCCAGCGCTGCGCGCGTTGCGCGTCCGTCATGCGCAGGTCCAGCGTGCCGTTGCCGCGCTGGGGTGCGAGTTGCCCGTCGAACTGCGCGCTGGCGCCGGGCAGCGTGGCCTGTAGCGCGCCTTGCACGGCCGGTCCCGCCAGGTCGATGCGCAGCGCCTGGGCGCGCACTTGCGCCCGCAGGGCGTCCAGCTGCAGGCGGGCGATGTCGATCCGATCGCCCTGCCACTGGCCCTGCACGGTCAACTGGTCCAGGCGCAGCGGCGCGGGGGCGCCCGCCTTCGCCGCGGCCGTGGGGGCGGGGCGGCCGGCGGCGCGCAGGTCGGCGCTGAAGCGCACGGCGCCGCCCTCGGCAGCGTCGCGGCTTTCGGCGCTGGCGGTGCCGTTCACGGGCGCAGCGTCCAGCAGGGTGTGCAGCGCCGCAGGGTTGAGGGTGCGCACCTCGGCTTGGCCCTGCAGCGCGCGCGTGGCGGGTGTGTAGGCGCCCTGCAGCGTGACGCTGCCGCTGCCCACCCGCGCCAGCGATTCGGACACGGTCCAGGTGGCGCCATCGAACGCGGCGCGGGCCTGCAGTGTGTCGACAGGCAGGCGCTGCTGGTCCCACGGGCCGGGCAGGGCGTTGCGCAACGCGGCCTGGATCTGCCAGCCGGGCGCGTTGGCCTCGGCGGGCTCCAGCGCGGCGGTGCCGCTGAGTTGGGTGGCGGGCGCCTGCGGCCACAGCGCGGCGAGGTCCAGGGCCTGCACCTCGGCCGCGGCCTGCAGCAGCGGTTGGTCGGCCCAGGGGGCGATGCGCGCTTGCAGGTCGGCGCGCAGCGGTGGATGGGTGGGGCCTGCGCCATCGGTGCCGCGCAGCTGGGCCGTGAGCTGGATCTGTGCGCCCGCGCCGGCCAGCGTGCCCTGCGCGCTGGCCTGGGCCAGGGCCTGCAAGGGTTGCGCGCTGCCGGGCACCGGCGTGCGCAGCGTGCCGTTGAGCGTGGCGGTGAGCGCCATGGGCGCCTGGGCCTGCAACGTGGCCAGCAGCGCGTAGCGGCCCTGGGCCAGCGTGACCTGGTCCACCGCCAGGCGGTGTTGCTCGCCGTCGTAGCGGTAGGTGCCCTCCAGTTGCTCGGCGACGGTGCTGCCGGCCCAGTCGATGCGGTCCGCGTGGAAGGGCAGCTCGATCCGCAGTGGCAGCACCAGCTGCTGCAGCGGCGGAGTGGGCGGCTCCTGCGGGCCGGGCACGTCCTGCGGCGTGATGAGCACCTGCGCGGCCCGCACTTCGCCCAGGCGCAGTTGGCGGCGCAGCAGCGGCGCGACGCTCCAGGCGATGCGCGCGTCGTGCACCTCCACGGCCAGCGTGGGGCTGCTCCAGCGCAGCCAGCCAATCGTGCCGCCCGAGCGCAGCGAGCCGCTCACGTCGCGCGCCTGCAGGCTCTGCCCCTCGGGCAGGTATTGCGCCGCGCGCGCCAGTGCGCTGGCCAGCGAGGTGTTGCTGCCGGCCCACCACCACAGCCCGCCCAGCAGCACCAGCGCCGCCATGAGCAGGCCCCCCAGCGCAGCCAGCGCCCAGCGCCCGACGCGGCGGCGCGGCGGCGGCCGCGGCGTGGGCGTCGCGCCTGCGGCGTAGGGCTGGTGGCTAAAGGGGTGGGTCATGGAGGTTTAAAAACAATAGCTGCTAGCGCTTGCCAGAAAAGGAATTCGGAATGAAAACTATCAAAATCCCTTGTGTATCAAGCGCTGGCAGCTCACTTTTTTGCATGTCAGAACGTGTAGCCCAGCCGCAGGTGCAGCCGTACCTGGTGCGTGTGCAGGCCGTAGGCCAGGTCTGCCTGCAGCGGGCCCACCGGGCTTTGCCAGCGCAGGCCGGCGCCCACGCCCACGCGCGCGGTCAGCTCACCGGGCTTGTCCGCCACGGCGCCGGCGTCGATGAACAGCGCGCTCTCAAAGTCGGTGCGGTTGCCGCGCACGGTGATGGGGCGCTGCCATTCGGCGCTGCCCACGGCCATGTAGCGCCCGCCGAAGAGCTTGTCCGCGTCGGTGCGCGCGCCGATGCTGCGGTAGCCGTAGCCGCGCACGGTGGTGTCGCCGCCGGTCAGGAACAGCTGGGTGACGGGGATGTCGGCGCCGTCGCGCGCCAGCACCGCGCCGCCCTCCAGGCGCAGCGACAGGCGGCTGCCGCGGCGCACGTTGTTCCCCAGGTCCACGCGGCCCAGCCCGACGAAGGACTGCCAGCGCAGCAGGGTGCGCACGAAGGGGTCGCGCTCCGGGCGCAGCGTGGTGCCCACGCCCAGCTCGGCCGCCAGGCCCCAGCCGCGCGTGGGGTTGGTGTTGTTGTTGAAGTAGCGCCCCGTCCAGCCGTAGTTGGCGGAGATCGCGCTGCTGGACGGCGGTGCGTCCTCGCCGCGGTTCTTGGCCGTGTCGTGCTGCAGGAAGTAGCTGCGGTCGATGCGGTCCGTGCTCTTGGTGCGCCCGGCGCGCAGCCGCGAGCTGTCCACGTCGTAGCTGCCCGTGGCCTCGCGCTGCAGCTGCAGGCCGGTGAACCAGCGCCAGCCGTTCGCATGCGGCAGCCCGGTCCAGTCGGTGGACAGCAGCTTGCGCTTGTTGTCCACCGCCACCTTGCTCACGGCGCGCCAGCCCAAGCCCGGCAGGCGGTTGTGCGTGTGGTCCATGGACAGGCGCGGCCCGCTGTCGGTGGAGATGCCGACGCCGAAGACCATTTTTTGCAGCGGCGCGTCGCGCACCTGGGCGATCACGGTCGCGGACTGCGGATCGCCGTGCTCGGTGTCCAGCGTGAGGAACACCGCGTCGTAATAGCCGCTGCTGGCCAGGCGCTGCTGGGTGTCCAGCAGGCGCGCCTCGCTGTAGACCTCGCCCGTGGGCAGGCGCGCAATGCGGCGCATGCCCTCGTTGTCGTAACGCTCGCCACCCTGGATCTGCAGGGTGCCAAAACGGTAGGCCGGGCCAGGCGCGTAGGCCACCTGCAGCTTGGCCTCGGCGCGGTCGGCGTCCACCTCGGCGCGGCTGCTGGCGATGCGCGCCGTGGGGTAGCGGCGCGCCTGCAGATCGCGCAGGCCCTGGTTCTTGGCACTGTCCCAGCCCTCCTGCGTGAACGGCTCGCCGGGCGGCAGCGACCAGCCGCGCTGCAACCGGGCCTGGCGGCGCGCGAGCTCGGTCGCGTCGGCACCGTGGCCGTCCTCGCCCATCAGCGTGATGTCGGCGCTGGCGATGTGGGTGCGCGGGCCGGGCGACACGCTGACCAGCACGGTGCGCGGCGGCGCGTCGGCGTCGGTGGCCTGCTCGCGCAGCTCGATGGTGATCTCGGGACTGAAGTAGCCCTGCGTGGCCAGCAGGTCGCGGGCGTTCGCGTCGGCCGAACCCAGCAGCCGCGTGAGTTCATGCGCCTGCAGGTCGGGCAGTTGGCGAAAGCGCTGCAGCTCCAGATGGCGCGTGAGGTACTCGCGCAGGGTGTCGTCCTCCACCTGCACATCCAGCGCGAACGCATCGGGGCCGGTGTCCGGGCCCGCCTCGGAGGTGATGGAAGAGGGTGCGTCGTGCGGCGCGGGGGAGGGGCGCTGCAGCAGGCTGCAGCCCTGCAAGAGGGCCAGGCCGATCAGCAGAAACAGCAACGCCGGCCGCCGGGCCGGCGCTGAGCTTGGCTTGGTCATGCGGGCTATTTTGACAAAAGCCGCATCGTTTCTTCGAGGCCTTTGAGTGACAAAGGGTACATGCGGTTGCCCATGAGCTGCTGGATGATGCTGATGCTCTGGCGGTACCGCCACACGCCCTGGGGTTCGGGGTTGATCCACGCGAACCGGGGGAAGGCGTGCGTGAGGCGCTGCAACCACTCGGCGCCGGGCTCCTCGTTGTTGTATTCCACGCTGCCGCCGGGCTGCAGGATCTCGTACGGGCTCATGGTGGCGTCGCCCACAAAGATGAGTTTGTAGTCCTTGTTGTACTTGCGGATGATGTCCCAGGTCGGGAACTTCTCCGCGAAGCGGCGGCGGTTGTTCTTCCACATGAAGTCGTAAACGCAGTTGTGGAAGTAGTAGAACTCCAGGTGCTTGAACTCGCTCTTCACGGCAGAAAAGAGTTCCTCCACGCGCTGGATGTGTTCGTCCATGGTGCCGCCCACGTCCATCAGCAGCAGCACCTTCACGTTGTTGTGGCGCTCGGGCACCATCTTGATGTCCAGCCAGCCCGCGTTGGCCGCCGTGGCGCGGATGGTGTCCGGCAGGTCCAGCTCCAGCTCATGCCCCTCGCGCGCGAACTTGCGCAGGCGGCGCAGCGCCACCTTGATGTTGCGCGTGCCCAGCTCCTGCGTGTCGTCGTAGTCGCGGTAGGCGCGCTGCTCCCACACCTTCACGGCGCTCTTGTTCTTGCCCGCGCCGCCGATGCGGATGCCCTGCGGGTTGTAGCCGCCGTGGCCGAAGGGGCTGGTGCCGCCCGTGCCGATCCACTTGTTGCCGCCTTCGTGGCGCTCCTTCTGCTCCTCCAGGCGCTTCCTGAGCGTCTCCATCAGCTCGTCCCAGCCCATCTTCTCGATGGCGGCCTTCTGCTCGGGCGTCAGCTCGCGCTCCAGCATCTTGCGCAGCCAGTCGGCGGGGATCTCCTTGCGGAAGTCGGCCAGCATCTCCACGCCCTTGAAGTAGGCCGCGAACGCGCGGTCGAACTTGTCGAAGTGCTTTTCGTCCTTCACCAGCGCGGTGCGCGCGAGGTAGTAGAAGTCGTCCAGGCTCCAGGCGTCGTCGGACTTGGGGCCGACCACGCCGGCCTGCAGCGCCTCCAGCAGCGTGAGGAATTCCTTCACGGACACCGGCAGCTTGCCGGCGCGCAGGGTGTAGAAGAAGTCGATCAACATGAAACAGGCCTCCAGCGCTTATTCAGCGGGCGCATGGCGCTGCAGAAGGTATAGCAACTGCGCGCGCGCTTCGGGCCATTCGCCGCTGCGCATGCTGTACATCACCGTGTCGCGGATGGTGCCGTCGCGGCGCAGCGCATGGCCGCGGATCACGCCGTCCTTCTTCGCGCCCAGGCGTTCGATGGCGCGCTGCGATGCAAAGTTGAAGTTGTCCGTGCGCCAGCCCACCACGTGGCAGCCCAGCGTGTCGAAGGCATGGCCCATCATCAGCAGCTTGGCAGTGGTGTTCACATGCGTGCGATGCACGCTCTGGGCGTACCAGGTGTAGCCGATCTCCACCCGCTTCACGGCGGGCAGGATGTCGTGGTAGCTCGTCGTGCCCAGCACGCGGCCGGTGGCATCGTCGAGCACGGCAAACGCGAAACGGTTGCCCTCGTCGCGCATGCGCAGCGCCGTCTCGATGTAGGCGCGCGTGTCCTGCGGCTCGGGCACGCTGGTGACGCGCAGTCTCCACAGCTCGCCGTCGGCCGCGGCGGCGGCGAGGCCGGCTTCATGCGCCAGGGCCAGGGGCTCCAGCCGCAGGCTGCTCTGGCGCAGGGTGACGGGCTCGACGAAGGCCATGGACTGTCGCTCCTTGCTCATTCTTTCCGCGCGCTGCGGGCCGCGCGCCAGCGCCGTGCCAGGTGCAGGCCCAGCCCGCCCCCGATGCCCACCAAGGCGATGCCTGCAATGCTGGCCGCCCCGTAGCCCTCGCTGAAGATATCCATCCCCAGCAGCAGGCCCACGCCATAGCCCGCGAGCGCGCCGCCCACGAACCCTACCGCGTCGGACGCACCTTCCATCAGAAGCCGCTGTGCAGTGCTCATGACGGGCTCTGGCTCAGCGGTTGCGCTGGTTCATGAAGACCAGCTTCTCGAAGAGGCTCACGTCCTGCTCGTTCTTGAGCAGCGCGCCCACCAGCGGCGGCACGGCCACCTTGTTGTCGGCGCTTTGCAGGGCTTCGAGAGGGATCTCCTCGGCCACCAGCAGCTTGAGCCAGTCGATGAGCTCACTGGTCGAGGGCTTCTTCTTCAGGCCGGGCAGGTTGCGCACGTCGTAGAAGGTCTTCATCGCCACGGTGAGCAGTTCGCTCTTGAGCGTGGGGAAGTGCACGTCGACGATCTTCTTCATCGTCTCGGCCTCGGGGAACTTGATGTAGTGGAAGAAGCAGCGGCGCAGGAAAGCATCGGGCAGCTCCTTCTCGTTGTTGGAGGTGATGAACACCAGCGGGCGGTGCTTGGCCCGGATCATCTCGCGCGTTTCGTAGCAGTAGAACTCCATGCGGTCGAGTTCGCGCAGCAGGTCGTTGGGGAATTCGATGTCGGCCTTGTCGATCTCGTCGATCAGCAGGGCCACCGGCTTGTCGGCCGTGAAGGCCTGCCACAGCACGCCCTTGACGATGTAGTTGTGGATGTCCTTGACGCGCTCGTCGCCCAGTTGCGAGTCGCGCAGGCGGCTCACCGCGTCATATTCGTACAGGCCCTGCTGCGCCTTGGTGGTGGACTTGATGTGCCACTGCAGGAGCGGCATGTCCAGCGCCTGGGCCACTTCCTCGGCCAGCATGGTCTTGCCCGTGCCGGGCTCGCCCTTGACCAGCAGCGGGCGCTGCAGTGTGATGGCTGCATTCACCGCGAGCATCAGGTCCTGGGTGGCAACGTAATTCTGGGATCCTTGGAATTTCATGGGCCTGGGAATAGGGAAATCGTTGATGAAAGGGCTTGACAAGCGCTGGCTATAATCGTCCACGAACTAGAACGCGGAGACAACCAATCGCCTGATTGTGCGCGCAAAATGAAGAAGACACTGACCACGATATTCGGCCTGTCTGTCGCTTGTGCGACCGGTTTTCTCCATGCCGAGGAGATCAAGGGAGATGCCAAAGCTGGGGCGCAAAAGATCGCCATGTGCATCGGGTGCCACGGCATCCCGGGCTACCAGGCCAGCTTCCCCGAAGTGCACAAGGTGCCGATGATTTCCGGCCAGGGTGCCAAGTACATCGCCTCCGCACTCGACGCCTACAAGAAGGGCGATCGCAAGCATCCCACCATGCGCGGCATCGCCGATTCGCTGTCCGAGCAGGACATCGCCGATGTGTCGGCCTACTATGCCGAGCACGGCACGAGCGCCGGGGCACCCGCCAAGCCCTCGCGCGAACCCAATGCCCAGGTGGCGCAGCTGCTGCAAAAGGGCGCTTGCGTGTCCTGCCACGGCGAGAACTTCGCCAAGCCCATCGACCCGTCCTATCCCAAGATCGCGGGCCAGCATGCGGACTACCTGTTCGTGGCGCTCAAGTCGTACAAGACCGACAAGGGCGCGTACGTGGGCCGCAGCAACGGCGTGATGGCCGGCATCGCCAAGCAGTTTTCCAACGCCGAGCTGAAGGCGCTGGCGGGTTACCTGGGTTCGCTCGATGGAGACCTGCAGGTCGTTCCGCAGCCGCGCTTTCGCTGACCGTGGCACGCACCCGAAGAAGCCCGCCAACGCGGGTTTTTTTACGCCCGGTTGAGGCAAGCGGGCCGGGTTCCCTTATCTGGCACGCCCAGGTGCGCAATGGTTGCCCCAGAGAGAGGGACTTCCTACAATCGGCCCTATGCGTTTCCTGGTTTCCACCCCGTGCGTCCGTATCGCGCGGCTTGCATCTGCAGCCGTCGTGATGGCGCGCGCCATGCGCAGGATGGGTGTTCTGAAACCAGCTTCGCCGGCCGCAGATCACTAGGCCCGGCGGTTCTCCACTCCTTTCATCCAAGCGTCACGCGTACCGCCGGGCAGCCAGCTCCGGTGCGCTGGGGCCTGCTTGCCGCGCGCCCCGCCGTGCGGCATCCCGAATGCGCACCTTCTTCCCGCCGATGACGCGCCGCTGACGGTCGCTTTGTGCGCCGTTGTTCCCGCTTGTTGACCAGGAGTTTTGACCATGCGCCTTCAGACCATTGTGGCCCTCACCGATTTCTCGACCGCGGCGGAGCATGCGCTTGACCGTGCCGCGCTGTTGGCTGCCGAGCACAAGGCGCGCCTGCATCTTCTGTTCGGTGCGGAGCAGCCGGACCCGAAGTTCGTCGACCCGCAGGCGCGGCTGGAGCAGCGCGCGCGCCAACTGGCGCGCCGCCACGACCTGCCGGTCAAGGCCCTGGCGTACCGCGGCGCCGGCGTGGTGGATGAGGTCTTGCGCGCGGCCGTGGGCGCCGACCTGCTGGTGCTGGACAAGCGCGCGCACCAGGGCGTGGAGCAGTTGTGGCGCGGTGGCACGTTGAGCCAGATCCTGCGGCGCAGTCCGTGCCCCGTGCTGGTGGTGCAGCGTGCGGCGCGCGAGGCTTATGCGCATGTGCTGCTGGCCGTGGATTTTTCGCCGGCGGCCGATGCCATGGTGCGCTACGCGAGCGGGCTGGATACTGCCGCTGCGGTGGAGCTGTTCCATGCCGTGGACCTGCGCGATGAGGCCAAGCTGCGCAGTGCCGAGGCATCGGCCCAGGCCGTGCGCGCGTGGCGCGCGCAAATGCAGCGGCATGCGCACGACCGGCTGGTGCGGCTGTCCGATGCCTTTGAGGCGCGGCGCAATCGCGTGGGAATGACCGTCGGCATGGGCGATGTGGCGCGGCAGGTGGCCGTGCAGCAGGAGCGCTCGGGCGCGGAGCTGGTGGCGCTGATGCACCGGCGCCGGGGATGGATGCTGGATCTGCTGCTGGGCAGCGTAGCCCAGCGGCTGCTGGGGGGTGTGGGCTGCGACGTGCTGGTGTACCCGCACGACTACGCTGGCGCCGCACCGCGCGGCACCACGTCTCAGCCCCGCGTGGCGCGCCGCTGGACGCAGGCGATATAGGCGTCGCCGTCGGGTGCCCGACCCGCGCGCTGGGCCTCCCACAGCATGGTGCCCAGGCACTCCATGGCGGCGTGGTGCGCGTCGTGCAACGACCCCAAGCGCGCGGCCAGCAGTTCCACGGCCTGGCGGATGCCGCGCGGCTGGTCGATGCTGCACTGCTCGCTGATCGAGAGGTGCATCGACAGGTGCAGGAAGGGGTTGGTGCGGTCCGGCGTCTCGTCGTAGTTGCGCGCCAGGGCGGTATCTACATCGGCCAGCTCGGGCTGGTACTCGGGGTGCTCCGCGATCCACAGGCCGGCCAGCGTCTCGATGGCCTCCATGGGCTGGCCGGCCTGCTGCTTGGCATGCGTGGCGCAGAAGAAGCGGCGTACGTCGGCTTGGGTGGGATTGAACATGGATTCCAGAGTAGCATGCAACGTGGCGGCTCTGCCGCGGGATGTCGCGGTGGCCTCCTACGCCGGCGGGGTTACGCCCAGCTCTACAGTAGCGGCGGGCGCCGCTGGCGGTTGCCGACCCTACGACCAACATAAAAAAGAGGTGGACACCATGACGGGCATGCGCATTCTGGGCGTGATCTTGCTGATTCTGGGCCTGGCCGGGTTCTTCACCGGGGGCTTCAGCTTCACCAAGGAAACCACGCAGGCCCGCATCGGGCCGCTGGAGCTGTCGGTGAAGGAAAAAGAATCCGTCAATGTGCCGCAATGGCTCAGCATTGGCGCGATCGCCGTGGGCGCCCTGGTGCTGGTACTCAGCATGCGCAAGCCCTGACGCAGGTTCCATGGCCGCGCACGGTTTGCGCCGTGCGCGCGGGCGTTGGCCCAGGTCCTACGTGCGTCAGGGCCGGCGCGTGCCCAGCATGCGCGAGATGGTCTGGGCCGTGGCCAGCAGTTCGGGCAGCAACTGCTCGCGCAGCATTTCGGTGCTGGTGCGATTGGCCTGGCCGCTGATGTTCAGGGCCGCCACCACCTGGCCCGCCCGGTTCTTGAGTGGCGCTGCCACCGAAATCAAACCCTCTTCCAGTTCCTGATCCACCAGGCACCAGCCCTGGGCGCGTGCCTGGGCGATGCGCGCGAGCAGCGTCGCATCGTCCAGCACCGTGTGGCGCGTGAACTGCTGGCGCGGCAGCGCGGACAGCCGGGCGCGCAGGTCCTGCTCGGGCAGCTCGGCCAGCAGCACGCGGCCCAGCGACGTCCAGAACGCCGGCAGGCGTGAGCCCACGGCCAGGTTGGTGCTCATGATCTTGTGGGTGTGTACGCGCAGCACATAGACGATGTCCAGCCCGTCCAGTACGGCGGCGGAGCAGGACTCGTGCACGCGGTCGGTGAGGGCCTCCATCAGCGGCTCGGCCAGGTCCCAGATGGGCATGGAACTGAGGTAGGCAAAGCCCAGGTCCAGGATGCGCGGCGTGAGGCGGAACAGCCGGCCATCGCTCTCCAGATACCCGAGCGTCTGCAGCGTCAGCAAGATGCGGCGCGCGCCTGCGCGCGTCAGGCCGGTACGTGCCGCCACTTCGCTCAGGGTCTGCTGCGGCGCCGCCGCGCTGAAGGAGCGGATCACCTCCAGCCCGCGTGCAAACGACTGCACGTAGCTATCCCCCGGCTTGTGGGTATTACTTACGGAAAGGGGAGTGTCATCCATGGCTGTTCGTCCTAAAATTCATTATACGAACATTTGTTCTATATACGAACAAAGTGACACGATCACGACAGCCGGCCCGGGCCGGCTCCTTTTCCCCTCACTGGACCAGCAACACATGATCAACAAGATTGCGGATTCCGTTGCCGAGGCGCTCGCGGGCGTGCAGGACGGCGCCACCGTACTGATTGGCGGCTTTGGCACTTCGGGCAACCCCATTGAACTGATCAACGGCCTGATCGCCCAAGGCGCGCGCGACCTCACCGTGGTCAACAACAACGCCGGCAACGGCGATGCCGGCCTGGCCGCGCTGCTCAAGAGCGGGCAGGTGCGCAAGATCATCTGCAGCTTCCCGCGCCAGGTGGACAGCTATGTGTTCGACGAGCTGTACCGCAGCGGCAAGATCGAGCTGGAACTGGTGCCCCAGGGCAATCTGGCCGAGCGCATGCGCGCCGCGGGCGCTGGCATCGGCGCCTTCTTCTGCCCCACGGCCTATGGCACGCAGCTGGCCGAAGGCAAGGAAACCCGCGAGATCAACGGCAAGCACTACGTGCTGGAGTACCCCATCTACGGCGATGTGGCCTTGGTCAAGGCCGAGAAGGGCGACCGCTGGGGCAACCTGACCTACCGCATGTCGGCGCGCAACTTCGGCCCCGTGTGCGCCATGGCGGCCAAGTACACCGTGGCCACCGTGCATGAGCTGGTGGAGCTGGGCGAGATGGACCCCGAGGCCGTGGTCACCCCCGGCATCTACGTGAGCAAGGTCGTCCAGGTGCCGCGCGTGGCCACCCAGGCCGGTGGATTCAAGAAGTAAAGCCCGTTCAGCCCAAGGAGATACAGCGTGAGCAGCTATCAAAAACGAACCAAGGACGAACTGGCCGCACGAGTGGCCCAGGACATCTTCGACGGTGCCTATGTGAACCTGGGCATCGGCCAGCCGACCCTGGTGGCCAACCATATCCCCGCAGGCCGCGAGGTGGTGCTGCATTCCGAGAACGGCATCCTGGGCATGGGCCCCGCGCCCGCCAAGGGCCAGGAGGACTATGACCTGACCAACGCCGGCAAGCAGCCCGTGACGCTGCTGCCCGGTGGCTGCTACTTCCACCATGCCGACAGCTTCGCGATGATGCGCGGCGGCCACCTGGACATCTGCGTGCTGGGCGCCTTCCAGGTGTCGGCCACGGGCGACCTGGCCAACTGGAGCACCGGCGAGCCCGGCGCCATTCCTGCCGTGGGCGGCGCCATGGACCTGGCCGTGGGCGCCAAGTCCACCTGGGTGATGATGGATCTGGTCAGCAAGGCTGGCGAATGCAAGGTGGTCGAGGCCTGCACCTACCCCCTGACGGGCCTGGCCTGCGTCAAGCGCATCTACACCGACCTGTGCACGCTGGAATGCACGCCCCAGGGCCTGCGCCTGATCGACACCGTGCCTGGCCTGTCGCACGAGGCGCTGGAGGGCATCGTCGGCCTGCCGATTCAGCCCGCCGCAGCATCGGCATAAAAGCAAGCATCAAAACCGCCTCCAGCGCTTATGGGATAAGCGCTGGCAGCTCACATTTTTGAGATCAATCCACTCTGGAGACACCATGAGCCAAGCCCAACAAGCCTTCATTTGCGACGCCATCCGCACCCCCTTCGGCCGCTACGGCGGCGCCCTGAGCGGCGTGCGCACCGACGACCTGGGCGCCATCCCCATCAGGGCGCTGATGGAGCGCAACCCCGGCGTGGACTGGGCCGCGGTGGACGATGTTCTGTACGGCAACGCCAACCAGGCCGGCGAGGACAACCGCAACGTGGCGCGCATGTCCAGCCTGCTGGCCGGTCTGCCGATCGACGTGCCGGGCGCCACCATCAACCGCCTGTGCGGCTCGGGCCTGGATGCCGTGGGCTCCGCCGCGCGCGCCATCAAGTCCGGCGAAACGCGCCTGATGATCGCCGGCGGCGTGGAATCCATGAGCCGCGCCCCCTTCGTGATGCCCAAGGCCGAAAGCGCCTTCAGCCGCAACAACGCCGTGTACGACACGACCATCGGCTGGCGCTTCGTCAACAAGCTGATGAAGGCGCAGTACGGTGTCGATTCGATGCCCGAGACGGCCGAAAACGTGGCTGACGATTTCAAGATCGAGCGCGAAGCGCAAGACCGCATGGCCCTGGCCAGCCAGCAAAAGGCCGCCGCCGCGATGGCCGCCGGCTACCTGGCCAAGGAAATCGTCAACGTCGTCATTCCCCAGAAGAAGGGCGACGCCGTCGTGGTCAGCCAGGACGAGCATCCCCGCGCCACCACGCTGGAGGCGCTGGCCAAGCTCAAGGGCGTGGTGCGCGAGGGCGGCACCGTCACGGCCGGCAACGCCAGCGGCGTGAACGACGGCGCCTGCGCGCTGCTGCTGGCCGATGAGGCGGCCGCCCAGCAATACAACCTGGTGCCCCGCGCCCGCGTGGTGGGCATGGCCGTGGCCGGCGTGGCGCCGCGCATCATGGGCTTTGGCCCCGCGCCCGCCGTGCGCAAGGTGCTGGCCCAGACCGGCCTGACGCTGGACCAGATGGACGTGATCGAGCTGAACGAAGCCTTCGCCGCACAGGGCCTGGCCGTGCTGCGCGACCTGGGTGTTGCCGATGACGACAAGCGCGTCAACCAGTGGGGCGGCGCCATCGCCCTGGGCCACCCGCTGGGGGCCTCGGGCGCGCGCCTGGCCACCACCGCCGTGAACCAGCTGCACACGCTGGGCGGCCGCTACGCGCTGTGCACCATGTGCATCGGCGTGGGCCAGGGCATCGCCGTGGTGCTGGAGCGCGTGTAAGCGCGCGGCGTGACCCGAGGAGCGAGCATGAACAAGCAAGAACGCTGGGTGGACGTGCAAGGCGGGCGCCTGCGCGTGTGCGTGCAAGGCCCCGAGGGCGCCCCGGCCCTGGTGTTTTCCAACTCCCTGGGCACCACGCTGGAGATGTGGGACGCGCAGGCCGCGCGCTTCGCCCAGGACTTCCGCGTGGTGCGCTACGACACGCGCGGCCACGGCGCGAGCGTGGTGACACCCGGCCCCTACACCTTCGAACTGCTGGGCGGCGACGTGGTCGCGCTGCTGGATGCGCTGCGGATCGAGCGTGCGCACTTCTGCGGCATCTCCATGGGCGGCTTCACGGGCCTGTGGCTGGGCGTGCACCAGCCCCAGCGTCTGCTGAGCCTGGCCGTGTGCAACAGCGCCGCCAAGATCGGCACGGCCGAAGGCTGGCAGGCCCGCGCCGCGCTGGTGCGCGAAAAGGGCCGTGACGCCATGGCGGAGCTGGCCGCATCGTCACCCGCGCGCTGGTTCACCCCAGCCTTCTGCGCGGCCGAGCCGGACGTGGTGCTGCGCGCGCAGAGCTGGATTGCCGGCATTTCCCCTGAGGGCTATGCCGCCTGCTGCGAAGCCCTGGCGCTGGCCGACCTGCGCTCGCAGATGGGTGGCATCGACGTGCCCACGCTGATCGTGGCCGGCAGCGCCGACCCCGTGACCACTGTGGCCGACGGCCGCTTCATGCAGGCGGCCATTGCCGGTGCGCGGCTGGCCGAGGTGCCGGCTTCGCACCTGTCCAACCTGGAAGCGCCGCAGGCCTTTGACGAGGCCCTGGCGCAGTTCCTGCGCGGCTGAGACCGCAGGTAGCGATGCAGTGCGGCTTGCTGCGCTGCCCACGCCGCTCCCTTCCATTCATCCAATCCTAGAGAAAGAGGAAACAAGCATGACCAACCTTCATCACACCACCCGCCGCACGTTGCTGGCCTCCCTGGCCGTGGCCGCCGCCGGCGCGCTGCCCCTGGGCGCCCTGGCGCAGAACTTCCCCACCAAGCCCATCACCATCATCGTGCCGTTCTCGGCCGGCGGCACCACCGACATCCTGGCGCGCATCGTGGGCCAGGGCCTCACCACCGAGCTGGGCCAGTCCGTCGTGGTGGACAACAAGCCCGGCGCGGGCGGCAACATTGGCGGATCGCTGGCCGCCAAGGCCGCAGCCGACGGCTACACCCTGTTCATGGGTACGGTGGGCACGCACGCCATCAACCAGTCGCTGTACAAGAAGATGCCCTTCGACCCGGTGAAGGACTTTGCGCCGCTGTCGCGCGTGGCCACGGTGCCCAACCTGTTGGTCGCACACCCCAGCCAGCCGTTCAAGACCGTGAAGGAAATGATCGCCTATGCCAAGGCCAACCCCGGCAAGATCACGTATGGCTCGCCCGGCAGCGGCGCGTCGCCCCACGTGTCGGGCGAGCTCTTCAAGAGCATGACCGGCACCGATCTGCTGCACATCCCCTACAAGGGCAGCGCCCCCGCCATGACCGACCTGCTGGGCGGCCAGACCTCCGTCATGTTCGACAACATGCCTTCGGCCATCCAGCACGTGCGCTCGGGCAAGCTGCGCCCCATCGCCGTGACCACCGCCAAGCGCTCGCCCGAGCTGCCTGACGTGCCGACCATCGCCGAAGCCGGCGTGCCCGGCTACGAGGCAACCTCCTGGTTCGGCATGTTTGCGCCGGCCGGCACGCCCAAGCCGGTGCTGGACAAGCTGCACGCCGCGCTGATCAAGGTGCTGAACCAGGCCGACGTGAAGAAGAAGATCGCCGAGCAGGGCGGTGACGTGGTGGCCGAGACCCCCGCGCAGTTTGCCGCCTTCATCCAGGCCGAAAGCGTGAAGTGGGGCAAGGTGGTGAAGGAGTCCGGCGCGACGGCCGACTGACCCTTCGCTGAGCGGTTCAGCCGCTTACCCCTCCCTCACACGGGGTGTGGAGGGGTAGCGGTAATCTGCTATTGATACGAGAGCTTGTAGCGCTTGATAGGCGGGTGCTACAGGCTCTTTTGTTATGGAGCCTTGGGTGCCTGGGGCACCTCGGGCGGCAGGCCGGCGCCAGCCTCCGCCGCGGCCAGGCGTTCCTGGCGCTCCTTGGCCATCTGCTCCACCAGCTGGGCGCGGCCCTGCTTGGCGACGGCGATCATGGCCTCGCGGTCGTTGTGGTGCTCGTACATGCGGTTGGACAGCGCCATGTTGTGCGCGCGGAAGCGCTCGGCCAAGGTGTCGGCCTCTTGCGGCGACAGGCCGTTGAGCTCCAGCACCGTGCGTGCGGTGCGCAGGCTGGACTCGAACACCTCGCGCTCCACATGCTCCACGCCCAGATCGCGCAGCGCGTGCCAGTGCGTCACGTCGCGCGCACGCGCCACGATCTGCAACTGGGGAAAGTGCTTCTTCGCCAGTTGCACGATCTTGAGCGACTGCTCCGGCGCGTCCACCGCCACCACCAGGATGCGCGCATGCTCGGCGCCGGCCATGCGCAGCAGGTTCACGCGCGTGGCGTCGCCATAGAACACACGGTAGCCAAAGGTGTGGGCCACCTCCAGCATCTCCACGCTGTGGTCCAGCACCGTGGCGGGCACGCCCTGCGCCAGCATCATGCGCGCCACGATCTGCCCATAGCGCCCGAAGCCGGCAATGATCACCGGGGCCGACTGCGGCTCGGAGATCTCCTGCGCCTGCGGGGCGGTCTTCAGCGTGGCAAAGCGCTTGAGCAGCACCCGGTCCAGCAGCACCAGCAGCAGCGGGCTGATCAGCATGGACAGCGCCACCGCGCCGATCAGCAGCGACGCCATCTCGGCCGGAATCGCGCGAAAGCCCGCGCCGGCCTGGAACACCACGAAGGCGAACTCGCCGCCCTGCGCCAGCAGCAGCGTGAACACCGGCCGCTCCTGGTAGGGCATGGCGGTCACGCGCGCCAGCGTCCAGATCACCAGTGCCTTGATGCCCAGGAAGCCCAGCAGCAGCGCCAGCATGCCCCAGGGCGTACGCAGGATCACGCCGAAGTCGATGCTCATGCCCACCGCGATGAAGAACAGGCCGAGCAGCAGTCCCTTGAAGGGCTCGATGTCGGTCTCCAGCTCGCGGCGGAACTCGCTGTCGGCCAGCAGCACGCCGGCAAGGAACGCGCCCAGCGCCATCGACAGGCCCACCGAGAGCATCAGCATGGCGATGCCCACCACCAGGAACAGCGAGGTGGCGGTGAAGATCTCGGGCGTCTTGCTCTTGGCGATCCAGCGCAGCAGCGGGCGCAGCGCGAGCCGCCCGCCGAGCACGATGGCGCCCACCACGCCCAGGATCTTGGCTGCCTCCAGCAGCAGATCCTGCACTTCGTGCGGATGGTCCAGCTCGGCCGCGCGCGCGGCCACGCCCAGCAGCGGCAGCAGCGCCAGGATGGGGATCGCCGCCACGTCCTGGAACAGCAGGATCGAGAAGGCCTTCTGCCCGCTGTCCGTGCGCATCAGGTTGCGCTCGTGGATCACCTGCAGCGCGATGGCGGTGGACGACAGCGCCAGGCCCAGCGCGCCCACCAGCCCCACGCGCCATGGCAACCCGAACGCCCAGGCCGCGGCCCACAGCAGTGCGGCGCAGCCCACCATCTGGGCCGTACCCAGGCCGAAGATGGGGCGGCGCAGGCTCCACAGGCGGCTGGGCTGCAGCTCCAGCCCCACCAAAAACAGCATCAGCACCACGCCGAACTCCGCGAAATGCAGGATGTCCTGCACATTGCTCACCAGCGCCAGGCCCCAGGGGCCGATGGCGATGCCCGCGGCCAGGTAGCCAATGATGGCGCCCAGCCCCAGCGCGCGGGCGATGGGGACGGCGATCACGGCCGCGGCGAGATAGGTGAATCCGTAGGTGAGCCAGACGGGGGCTTGGGCCATGGTGTGCAGGAAGAGGGCGCGAAAAGTGATGCGGGGAAGTGCGTGCGCCGCACTCGGGCGCGGGCAGAAATTGTGCACCCGGCCCGCGGGCGGCGCAGGAGCGGGGGGCCGCCGGGCGGGCAGGGTGCCGTGGATGCTCTGTTTTTGATAGCTGTTAGCGCTGGATGGAAAAGCGCTAGGCCGCGTTTTCATGCCGGACGCCAGGGGGCCGCCGCGCAGCGTGCCGGCTGCGTCGGCCGATAGAATCGCCGCATTCCTTCCCCCCTCATTTCCCAACGGACCATGACATGGACTGGCATACCTGGATGGCTTTTTTTGCGGCGTCGTGGGTGATCGCCATCTCGCCGGGCTCGGGCGCCGTGCTGTCCATGAGCCACGGGCTGTCCTACGGCGTGCGCCAGGCGGGCGCCACGATCCTGGGGCTGGAGCTGGGCCTGCTGCTGATCCTGGTGGTGGCCGGCGCCGGCGTGGGCTCGCTGCTGGTGGCGTCGGAACTGGCCTTCAGCATCGTCAAGGTGCTGGGTGCGTGCTACCTGATCTACCTGGGCTTCATGCAGTGGCGCGCGGGTGCCGCCGGCACGCTGCAGGGCGACCTGCAGGCGCAGCCTGCGAGCTGGCGCCGCCGCGTGCTCACCGGCCTGCTGACCAATGCGACCAACCCCAAGGGCATCATCTTCATGGTGGCCGTGCTGCCGCAGTTCATGACCGACACGCGCCCGCTGTGGAGCCAGCTGCTGGTGATGGCCGTCACCATGCTATCGGTGGACCTGATCGTGATGAACGGCTACGCCGCCAGCGCCAGCGCGCTGCGCACGCTGATGCGCAGCGGACGCGCCATGCGCACGCAGAACCGCGTGTTTGGCGGCCTGCTGATGCTGGTGGGCGCAGGGCTGTTTTTCGTCAAGCGCGGCACGCAGCACGGATAGCCGGTGGTTAGCTATTTTTATGATAGCTATTGGCGCTTGATGGACGGGCGCTAAGGCCTGTTTTTGCTTATGTGGAGCCAGCGGCCGCGACCGCCGGCACTACGATGCGGGCTGGCCCCGCGCGGGTACGGAACACAGGAGGCAGGCATGACCGTGGTCGCAGTTGCAAATCCCAAGGGCGGCGTGGGCAAGTCCACGCTGGCCACCAACATCGCTGGCTACTACGCCAGCCGCGGGCATGCGGTGGTGCTGGGCGATGTGGACCGCCAGCAGTCCGCGCGGCTGTGGCTGCAGCAACGCCCGGCCGCGGCGCGCCCCATCGGCGCGTGGGATGTGGAGCCCGATCGCTTCGACAAGCCGCCCAAGCATGCCACCCACGCCGTGCTCGACACGCCCGCGGGCCTGCACGGCTGGCGGTTGAAGGACATGCTCAAGCTGGCCGACCGCATCATCGTGCCGCTGCAGCCCAGCGTGTTCGACATCTTCGCCACGCGCCAGTTTCTGGACGAGCTGGCCGCGCACCGTCGCAGCGCGGGCGTGCCGATCGGCATCGTGGGCATGCGCGTGGACGCGCGCACCATCGCGGCGGACAAGCTGCATGCCTTCGTGGACAGCCTGGGCCTGCCGGTGCTGGGCTACCTGCGCGACACGCAGAACTACATCCACCTGGCGGCGCACGGCCTGTCGCTGTTCGATCTGTCGCCCGGCCGCGTGGCGCGCGACCTGGAGCAGTGGCAGGGCATCTGCGCCTGGCTGGACGGCGCCTGACGCGCGCGCTGGCCGAGTTCCGGCGCCAGGGCTGTCGCGGTGCCGACAGGCGCCCGCGCGCGCAGGCCGCTACAGTGGCCGCATGAAAACCTTCCGCAGCTATTCCGAAGTGGCCTCCTGCGTCGGGCAGGAAGTGGCCGTCACCGACTGGGTGGAAGTCACCCAGGCGCAGATCGACCGGTTTGCCGACGCCACGGGCGACCACCAGTGGATCCATGTGGACCCGCAGCGCGCAGCGCAGGGGCCGTTCGGCACCACCATCGCGCACGGCTTTCTGACACTGTCGCTGCTGCCGCGCTTCATGGAGGCATCGTTTGCCATCACCGGCGCGCGCATGGGCGTGAACTACGGGCTCAACCGGGTGCGCTTCCCCGCTCCCGTGCCCGTGGGCAGCCGGCTGCGCGCGCACATGGTGCTGGCAGCGGCCGAGCCCGTCGCGCCCGACGGCATGCAGATGACCTGGGAGGTGACCCTGGAGCGCGAGGGTGGCGACAAGCCCGTGTGCGTGGCAGAGGCGCTGGTGCGCAGCTACGGCGCACCCGCCTGAAGGGCCTGCGCCGGGGGCCTGCCGGTCCGGTTCAGGCAGGCTGGGTCTGCGTGGACGGAGTGAGAAAGCTGTTTTGCCGCCACGCCTCGTAGACCGTCACGGCCACGGCGTTGGACAGGTTCAGGCTGCGCTGGTTGGGCAGCATCGGCAGGCGCAGGCGCTGCGCGGGGGGGAACGTCTCGCGCAGTTCCGGCGGCAGGCCGCGCGATTCGGCACCGAACACGAACCAGTCGCCCGGCAGGAAGCCCGTGTCGTACACCGACTGCGTGCCATGGGTGGTCAGCGCGAACATGCGCGACAGGTCGGGCTGCATGTCGCGCAGCAGGGCCGTCCAGCCCGGGTGGCGGCGCACCTCGGCGTACTCGTGGTAGTCCAGCCCCGCGCGGCGCATGAGAGGGTCTTCCATGGAGAAGCCCAGCGGTTCCACCAGATGCAGCATGCAGCCGGTATTGGCGGCCAGGCGGATCACGTTGCCGGTGTTGGGCGGAATCTCAGGCTCGACGAGGACGATGTGAAACATGGTGGCTATTGTCGGCGGCCGCGGGTGGCGGGCTGACGGATGAGGCGGCAGATGGTGATGAATCGTATACCGGCGGCCATGCCCGCGCGTCACGGCGTGCGGGCCAGCACCAGCGCGCAGACCTGCAGCGCACCCGCATCGCGCAGGGGCGCTGCGGCCGCATGCAGCGTGGCGCCGGTGGTCATCACGTCGTCCACCAGCAGCACCCGCTTGCCGGCCAGTTGCGCGGCCCGCAGCGGGTCGGGCACGAAGGCGCCGCGCAGGTTGCGCAGCCGTTCGGCACGCGCCAGGTGGCTCTGCGCCTCGGTATCGCGCACGCGCAGCAGCATCCGCGCGTGCACCTGTGGATGGCCCAGCGCGCGCGCCAGCAGCAGGGCCTGGTTGTAGCCGCGCTGGCGCAATCGCTCGGGTGACAGCGGCACGGGCAACACCAGGTCGGCCTGGGCCAGCGCTGCCTGCGCGCCTGGGGCACGCGCCATCAGTTGCGCCAGGGCGCCGGCCCAGCCGGGCTCCGCATGGAACTTGAACTGGGCCAGCAGGTCGGCCCAAGGAAAGGCGTAGCTCACTGCGGCCACGCAGGCATCCAGCGGCGGTGGGTGGCGCAGGCAGTCGCCGCACTGCGCGACGCCGTGGGGCAGCAACCGCGCGCAGGTGGCGCAGCGCGGGAGCGGCGGAGCAAACTGCATGCGGCAGGCGTCGCACACGGGGCGCGCGGGCCAGGCATGGCAGACCGCGCAGCGGCTGGGCACTGCCGCGCCCATGCGGGCCAGGCCGCGCGATATCCCTGCCAGGTGCGTGGCCAGATGCGTGAACAGCATGGGCTCAATATACTCGCGGCCATTTGCGGCCCGCCATGTCCGAACACCTTCCGCCCACCATCGACCCGGTTGCCGCTGCACGCTGGCATGCCATGGTGCCCGAGGTCTCGCCCTGGTTGCACGAAGAGGTGGCGCAGCGCATGCAGGAGCGGCTGCAGTGGATCGTGCAGGCGCCGCAGGCCTGGTGCGACTGGGATCCGCTGCGCGGCGGCGTGCAGGGCCATGGCCTGGTGGGGCAGCATTTCGAACAAGCCACCAGCCATATCACCGAGACTTCATCCCCCGCGGGGGAGGCGCTGGCGCGCGTGCGCTTCGCAAAGCCCTGGTGGAGCCCCGCGCGCTGGTCCGCGGCGGCGCCGCGTTTCGGGGTGCCGCCCGAGGGCAGCGTGCAGATGCTGTGGTCCAACATGGCCCTGCACATGGCGGCGGACCCGCAGGCGCTGATCACCCAGTGGCATCGGGCACTGGCGGTGGACGGTTATCTGATGTTCTCGTGCCTGGGCCCTGACACGCTGCGCGAGCTGCACGCGCTATATGCCGAGCTGGGCTGGCCCGCCGCCGGCCACGCCATGACCGACATGCACGACTGGGGCGACATGCTGGTGCATGCGGGGTTTGCCGAGCCTGTCATGGACATGGAACGCATCACGCTCACGTTTGCCACGCCCGAGCGGCTGCTGCAGGAGCTGCGCAGCCTGGGGCGCAACCTGCATCCGCAGCGCTTTCCCGCGTTGCGCGGGCGCCACTGGCGCCAGCGACTGGAAGAGGCGCTGGCCCAGCGGCTGGCCGATCCTCGCCACGAGGGACAGCTTGCATTGACCTTCGAGGTCGTTTACGGCCATGCCTTCAAGCCCGCGCCCCGCGTGCGCGTGGAGGGCAGCAGCGCGGTGTCGCTGCAGGACATGCGCGCCATGCTCCACGCAGGACGCACGGTGCCGCGCTGAGGGGGCTGCGGCGCAATTTGCGCTGTCAATGACCTCAATCAATGCAGGCTACAATTCTTTAAGATTGCAGATTCGGAACTCTCTTGGCGCGCCTGCATCGGGTGGTCGCCCGCGGCCGGCGTCGCGTCTTCTGGGGTTCTGATGGCGCCACGCGGCGCTCTCAGGCCTCCTTTCTGCGTCACTTCTTGGCAGTGTTCTCTCGGGACTAACCTGTATTGCAGCCATGTCCCGTGCTGGGCATGCTGAATGCGATCAAGAGAGTCCGTGTTGGATTGCGGAGACAACAGGCTGCCAGGAAAGCGGTCTGGACTGATTGGTGAAAGCGGGTGCACGGCATGCCCGCATGGCTTTGTGCGCCGCCTGACCCCACGCAGGCGCGCACCGAGGGATTGGTCAATTGGAGCTTAGAAGTAAGTGAGAACTATGAAGAGCATTTCCAACAAGCTGGCTTCTGGGCTGCTGATGGCCGGAGCATGGGTGGGCACGGCGGCCCATGCGGTTCAGAGCCTGCCCGGCGGCCCGGCGGTGAACCAGCTGAACTTGCACCCCCCCGTGACCAAGATCGCCGAGGAGCAGCACTTCCTGCATTGGATGATGCTCATCATCTGCACGGTGATCTTCGTCGGCGTGTTCTCGGTGATGTTCTATTCGATCTGGAAGCACCGCAAGTCGCGCGGCGCCCAGGCCGCCAATTTCCACGAGTCCGTCACCGTCGAGGTGGTCTGGACGGTGATCCCCTTCATCATCGTGGTTCTCATGGCCCTGCCGGCCACCAAGGTGCTGGTGGCGCAAAAGGACACGACCAATGCCGACCTCACGGTGAAGGTGACCGGCTACCAGTGGAAGTGGGGCTACGACTATCTGTCGGGCGAGGGCGAGGGCCTGTCTTTCATCTCCACGCTGGACAGCAGCCATCGCCGGATGTCCGACAGCGGCAACGTGGCCAACGCGCCAGCCGACTACCTGCTGAAGGTGGACGCACCCCTGGTGGTGCCGGTGGGCAAGAAGGTGCGCGTGATCACCACGGCCAACGACGTGATCCACGCCTTCATGGTGCCGGCATTCGGCATCAAGCAGGACGCGATCCCCGGCTTCGTGCGCGACACCTGGTTCCGCGCGGAAAAGGTGGGTGACTACTACGGCCAGTGCGCCGAGTTGTGCGGCAAGGAGCACGCCTACATGCCGATCCACGTCAAGGTAGTGTCCGCACAGGAATACACGCAGTGGGTGGATGGCGAGAAGAAGAAGGCCGCCGCCAAGCTGGACGATCCCAGCAAGGTCTGGACGCTGGACGCGCTGCTGCCGCGCGGCGAGAAGGTCTACGCTGCCAACTGCGCCGCCTGTCACCAGGCCAACGGCAAGGGGGCCGGCCCCATCAAGCCGCTGGACGGTTCGGCCATCGTCACAGACGCCGACCACGCCAAGCAGATCCAGGTGGTGCTCAAGGGCGCTGCCAACGGCGCCATGCCCGCCTGGGCGCAGCTCAGCGACACCGATCTGGCCGCCGTGGTGACCTACACCAAGAACGCCTGGTCCAACAAGACGGGTCAGCTGGTGCAGCCGTCTGAAATCGTGGCCCAGCGCGGCAAGTGAACCGCAACGCCCAACGCATTGAGGAATCGAACATGAGCGCAGTTCTGGACAATCACGGGCACGCCGGCGGCCACGCACACGACCACGGTGACCACCACCACGGCCCCACCGGCTGGCGCCGTTGGGTGTTTGCCACCAACCACAAGGACATCGGGACGCTGTACCTGCTGTTCTCGTTCACCATGCTGATGATCGGCGGCGTGCTCGCGCTGCTGATCCGTGCCGAGCTGTTCCAGCCCGGGCTGCAGGTGGTGAACCCCGAGCTGTTCAACCAACTCACCACCATGCACGGGCTGATCATGGTGTTCGGCGCCATCATGCCGGCCTTCGTGGGCTTTGCGAACTGGATGATCCCGCTGCAGATCGGCGCGTCCGACATGGCGTTTGCGCGCATGAACAACTTCAGCTTCTGGCTGCTGATTCCGGCGGCGCTGCTGCTGGTGGGCTCGTTCTTCATGCCCGGCGGCGCACCGGCTGCGGGCTGGACGCTGTATGCGCCGCTGACCCTGCAGATGGGCCCGTCGATGGACGCCGGCATTTTTGCCATGCACATCATGGGCGCCAGCTCCATCATGGGCGCGATCAACATCATCGTCACCATTTTGAACATGCGCGCGCCGGGCATGACGCTGATGAAGATGCCCATGTTCGCCTGGACCTGGCTGATCACCGCCTACCTGCTGATCGCCGTGATGCCGGTGCTGGCAGGCGCCATCACCATGACGCTGACCGACCGCCACTTTGGCACCAGCTTCTTCAACCCCGCCGGCGGCGGCGACCCGGTGATGTACCAGCACATCTTCTGGTTCTTTGGCCACCCCGAGGTGTACATCATGATCTTGCCGGCCTTTGGCATCGTCAGCCAGGTGGTGCCCGCCTTCAGCCGCAAGAAGCTGTTCGGCTACGCCTCCATGGTGTACGCCACCTCGTCCATCGCGATCCTGTCGTTCATCGTGTGGGCGCACCACATGTTCACCACGGGCATGCCAGTCACGGGCCAGCTGTTCTTCATGTACGCCACGATGCTGATCTCCGTGCCCACGGCCGTGAAGATCTTCAACTGGACGGCGACCATGTGGCGCGGCTCCATGACCTTCGAAACGCCCATGCTCTGGGCCGTGGGCTTCATCTTCGTGTTCACCATCGGCGGCTTCACGGGCCTGATCCTGGCCATGGCGCCGATCGATATCCAGCTGCAGGATACCTACTACGTGGTGGCCCACTTCCACTACGTGCTGGTGGCCGGTTCGTTGTTCGCCATGTTCTCGGCCTACTACTACTGGAGCCCCAAGTGGACGGGCATCATGTACTCGGAGACGCGCGGCAAGATCCACTTCTGGGGCTCGCTGATCACCTTCAACATCACCTTCTTCCCCATGCACTTTCTGGGGTTGGCGGGCATGCCGCGCCGCTATGCCGACTACCCCATGCAGTTTGCCGACTTCAACGCGCTGGCGTCCGTCGGGGCACTGGGCTTTGGACTGATGCAGGTGTACTTCTTCCTGTTCGTCGTGCTGCCGGCCATGCGCGGGCGGGGCGTGAAGGCGCCGCAAAAGCCCTGGGAAGCCGCTGAAGGCCTCGAATGGGAAGTGCCGTCGCCCGCGCCATTCCACACCTTTGAAGTGCCGCCCAAGCTGGACGCTACGGCCACGCGGGTGATCGGCTGACATTGCGGGAGATCGCCATGACCACGCCGGAGCAAAAAAAATCCAACCTGCGCATGGCGCTGATCCTGGCGTCGGTGGCGGCGGTGTTCTTCATCGGATTCATGGTGAAGATCGCCTGGCTGCATTGACGAAAGGGCGGGACCATGGGTGCGCGTAGCGAGAACCTGAAGATGGTGGGCAAGCTGGCCGTGGTGACGATCGGCATGTTCGCCTTCGGCTACGTGCTGATCCCGATCTACAAGCACATTTGCGAGATGACGGGCATCAACATCTTGTCGCTGTCGGAGCGGCAGGTGCCCGGCAACGGCACGGCCGGCCGCAACGCCCAGGTGCCCGCCAACAGCCAGGTGGACAAGACCCGCCTCATCACTGTGGAGTTCGATGCGAACGCGCGTGGCCCGTGGCAGTTCCGGCCCGCGCAGCGCTCCGTGCAGGTGCACCCGGGCGAGCTGGCCACGGTGATGTACGAGTTCCAGAACGTGCAGGACCGCCGCATGGCCGCGCAGGCCATCCCCAGCTATGCGCCGCGCCAGGCGGCCGCCCACTTCACCAAGCTGGAGTGCTTCTGCTTCAACCAATACACCCTGGAGCCGGGCGAGAAGAAGGAATGGCCCGTGGCCTTCGTGATCGACCCGCGCCTGTCCAAGGACGTCACCACGATCACGCTGTCCTACACCTTCTTCGAAGTCGGCGGCAAGACGCCGGCCGCGCCCCAGTCCACGGCCGCCGCACTGCCGGCGACTTCCGCGGAGGCCGGTTCATGAGCCCCACGCCTCCGCGTCCGCCACGCAAGGGATCGCTGTTGCGCACCCTGCGTGCCGTGGCATGGTCGCTGATCGGGTTGCGCAAGGGGGATCAGTACCAGCGCGACCAGGAGACGCTGCAGCCGCTGCACATCGTGTTCGTGGGATTGGTCGCTCTCTTTGTGCTGGTGCTGCTGCTGATCGGACTGGTGAACTGGATTGCTTGAGGCCTGCCGCCGCTGATAACAACGAGACAACCGAGAACTTTGAGAACGAGGAGCTGAAATGAGTGCATCTACCCACGGCACGACGCCTTACTACTACGTCCCCGCGGAGTCTCGCCACCCCGTGCTGGCGGCGGCGGGGTTGTTCTTTGTCCTCCTCGGCGCGAGCCAGTGGATCAACGGCCATGACTGGGGCAAGTATTCGCTGGCCTTCGGCCTGGCGTGGTGGCTGTTCGTGCTGTACCAGTGGTTCCGCGATGCCGCGCGCGAGAGCGAGGGCGGGCTGTATGGCCGCAAGATCGACATCTCGTACCGCTGGAGCATGAGCTGGTTCATCTTCTCGGAGGTGATGTTCTTCGGCGCTTTCTTCACCGCGCTGTGGTGGGCGCGTGCGCATTCCGTGCCGGCCCTGGGCAGCCTGGACAATGCGCTGCTGTGGCCCGACTTCAAGGCCGTCTGGCCCAGCCTGGCGGCCGGGGCGACCGCCTCGCCGGCCAACATCGTGGAGCCGTTCCAGACCGTGGGCCCATTCTGGCTGCCCACCATCAACACCGCGCTGCTGCTGACGTCGGGCGTCACGCTCACCATCGCCCACCACGCGCTGCGCGAAGGCCAGCGCGCCAAGACGATCGGCTTCATGTGGGTCACGGTGCTGCTGGGCTTCGTATTCCTGTGCGTGCAGGGCTACGAGTACTTCCACCTCTACACCGATCTGAACCTCAAGCTCACCTCGGGCGTGTTCGGCTCCACGTTCTTCATGCTCACGGGCTTCCACGGTTTCCACGTGTTCGTGGGCATGCTCATGCTGCTGTTCATCACGCTGCGCCTGCACAGCGGCCACTTCACGGCCGAGCGCCACTTCGGCTTCGAGGGCGCGGCCTGGTACTGGCACTTCGTGGACGTGGTCTGGCTGGGCCTGTACATCCTGGTGTATTGGATGTGATCCCGTCTCCGGATCGGGAAAAAGCGCCGCAAGGCGCTTTTTTTACGCGGAGGTAGTTGCTTCAAAAACAGGAGCTGCCTGCGCTTGATAGATAAGCACTTTGGATATAAAAACTATTGAAAGCCCTGTGCACCAAGCGCAAGGCGCTCACTTTTTTGATGGCCATCGGCGTGCGCCTCAGCGCACTGCGGCGGGCAGCCCGGTTGGCTGGATGTACCCCAGCTTCCAGGCCAGCAGCAGGCACAGGAAGAGCACGATGGACAGCCCCACGCGCAGCCCCAGCGCGCGGGCCATGCGCTTGCCCTGCTGCCGGTCGTCGCCCTTGCCGCGCATCATGAAAAATAGCGCCGAGCCCAAGCTTGCGATGATGGCGAGAAACGCCAATGCCACCAGAATCTTCATGAGGCCCATTATCCGGTGAACCCTGCCCGACAACCCTTCGGCCTGCGCTTCTGGCTGGTGACCCTCGCGGCGCTGGTGGCCATGGTGGTGACCGCGTCCCTGGGCCGCTGGCAACTGTCGCGTGCCGCGCAGAAGACCGCGCTGCAGGCGGCCATGGACGAACGCCAGTCCCGCGCACCGCTGCAGGGTGCCGAACTGGCACAGGCGCTGCAGTCGGCATCGCAGGAGGCCACCGCGCCGCTGCTGCACCGCCGCGCCGAGCTGCGCGGCCAGTGGCTGCCCGAGGCCACGGTGTTCCTGGAGAACCGCCAGATGTACGGGCGTCCGGGCTTTTTCGTGTTCACGCCCCTGCAACTGGCGGACAGCCCGCGCGTGGTGCTGGTACAGCGCGGCTGGGCGCCGCGCAACTTCCTGGAGCGCACGCGCCTGCCGGAGATCACCACCCCTGCCGGACCAGTGCAGTTGGAGGGGCGGCTCGCCGGACCGCCGGCGCGGTTGTATGAGTTCGCACCCACCGCCCAGGGCGAGGGGTCTTCGCGCATCCGGCAGAATCTGGACCTGGCCGCCTATGGGGCCGAGACCGGCCTGGCGCTGGCGCCCCTGACCGTCGTGCAGACCGGCGCCGCCAGCGACGGGCTGCAGCGCGACTGGGCGCCCATCGACAGCGGCGTCGACAAGCATTACGGCTACGCATTCCAATGGTTCGGGCTTTGCGGCCTGGTGGCAATCCTCTATGTCTGGTTCCAATTCGTCCGACGCTTCCTTCGCCCAGGCCGCCAGAGTGGTGCCTGAGACCGGCGGCCAGCAGCCGCTGGGCCTCACGGTGCACAGCCTGCCCCAGGCCGGCGATGCCATGGCGGCGCTGCAGCGCTCGCGCAGCGGCCGCTGGCAGATGCTGGGGCTGTTGCTGGTGTGCGCGGCGCCCGTGATCGCTTCGTACTTCACCTATTACGTGCTGCGTCCCGAGGGCCGGCGCAACTTTGGTGAGCTCATCGAACCCCAGCGCGCCTTGCCCGCGCAGGCCGCAGCCACCGCATTGGACGGCACGGCGCATACGCTGGGCGAGCTGCGTGGCCAGTGGCTGCTGGTGAGCGTCGCACCCGGCGCCTGCGACGACGGCTGCCGCAACAACCTGTACCTGCAGCGCCAGTTGCGCGAAACCATGGGCCGCGAGAAGGAGCGCATGGACTGGGTCTGGCTGGTGTCCGACGGCGCCGTGCCCCCGGCGGAGATCGCCCCCGGCCTGCAGGGCGCCACCGTGCGCCGCGTGGATGCCGCCACCTTGGCCACCTGGCTGCAACCCGCGCCCGGCCATACGCTGGAAGAACACCTGTACGTCGTAGACCCGCAGGGCCACTGGATGATGCGCTTTCCCGCGCGGCTGGACCGCGCTGGCGCGGCCAAGGCCAAGCGCGACCTGGACCGGCTGCTGCGCGCCTCGGCATCGTGGGACCAGCCGGGCCGCTTGCAGGAGGCCCCGTGACGGACATGCAGCCGCTGTACGACCTGGCGCCGGCCCTGGAGCTGATGGCCCTGGGCATCGTGATCGCCCTGGGCCCGCTGGCCTGGGTGTGGTGGCGCGGGCGCGGCAACACGCCGGTGCGGCGCCTGCAGGCGCTCACCGTGCTCACGCTGTTCCTCACCTTCGACTTGGTGCTGTTCGGCGCCTTCACGCGCCTGACGGACTCCGGCCTGGGCTGCCCCGACTGGCCGGGCTGCTACGGCAACGCCAGCCCGGTGGGCGCGCGTGCGGAGATCTCGGCCGCACAGGAAGCCATGCCCACCGGCCCGGTCACCCACGGCAAGGCCTGGGTGGAGATGATCCACCGTTACCTTGCCACCGGCGTGGGCGTGCTGATCATCGCGCTCACCGTGGGCGCGTGGCGCCAACGCCGCGCAGCCGCACAGTTGCCTCAGTTGGCAGGGGCGGCGCCCGCGCTGAGCCCCTGGTGGCCCACCGCCACGCTGGTGTGGGTGTGCCTGCAGGGCGCTTTCGGCGCGCTCACCGTGACCATGAAATTGTTCCCGGCCATCGTCACGCTGCACCTCATCGGCGGGCTGGTGCTGTTGGCGCTGCTGTGCGTGCAGGCCGTGCGCCAGACGCAGATGACGCGGGGCGTGGTGCCCGTGGCGCTGCCACGCGGCCTGCGCTGGCTGCTGGGCGTGACGGCGGCGCTGGTGGCGCTGCAGGTCGTGCTGGGCGGCTGGGTCAGCACCAATTACGCGGTGCTGGCCTGCACCACTTTCCCGCAGTGCCAGGGCAGCTGGTGGCCCGACATGGCGTTTGCGGAGGGCTTTCAGGTCTGGCGCGCGCTGGGCCTGCTGCAGGACGGCAGCCACATCAGCTTCGCCGGGCTCACGGCCATCCATTACGTGCACCGGCTCGCGGCCTACCTGGTGCTGGCGGCGCTGGCGCTGCTGGCCTGGCGCCTGCGCCGCGCGGGCGTGTTGCGCGACCCGGCGCGCTGGCTCGCAGGCCTGGCGCTGCTGCAGTTTGTCACCGGCCTGTCCAACGTGGTGCTGGACTGGCCGCTGGTGGCCGCCGTGCTGCACACGGGCGGCGCTGCCGCGCTGGTGGTGGTGCTGACCTGGGCGCTCACGGCCAGCCGCGCCACCGCCGGCGCCACGGCTTCGCAGCCGCGCACCGGTGCCGATTCCGTCAAGAGAGTTTCCGCATGAGTGCCGCTCCTGCTCCCGCCCCCGCCGCCGCAGCGCCGCGCGCTCTGCCGTCGCGGCTGTCCCAGTTCTACGCGCTGACCAAGCCGCGCGTGGTGCAGCTCATCGTGTTCTGCGCCTTCATCGGCATGGTGCTGGCCGTGCCGGGCATGCCCAGCGGCGCGCAGTGGGCGTTGATGGCCGTGGCCAGCGCGGGCATCTGGCTCGTGGCCGGTGCGGCGGCGGCGTTCAACTGCATCGTGGAGCAGGGCATCGACGCCAAGATGAAGCGCACGGCCTGGCGCCCCACGGCCAAGGGCGAGCTGTCCAACACGCAGACGCTGCTGTTCTCGGCGCTGCTGTGCGCGGCGGGCTCGGCGCTGCTGTACTGGTGGGTCAACCCGCTGACCATGTGGCTGACCTTCGCCACGTTTGTCGGCTATGCGGTGATCTACACGGTGATCCTCAAGCCGCTCACGCCGCAGAACATCGTGATCGGCGGCGCCAGCGGCGCCATGCCGCCCGTGCTGGGCTGGGCCGCGATGACGGGCGAGGTGGGCCCCGAGGCACTGATCCTGTTCCTCATCATTTTCCTGTGGACGCCGCCACACTTCTGGGCACTGGCGCTGTACCGCGTGGAGGACTATCGCAAGTCCGGCCTGCCCATGCTGCCCGTCACCCACGGCAACGAGTTCACGCGCCTGCAGGTGTTTCTCTATACCTTGATCCTGTTCGCAGGCTGCCTCATGCCTTTCGTGTACGGTATGAGTTCGTGGATCTACCTTGCAGCCGCCGTGGTGCTGAGCGCGGGCTTTTGCCTGTACGGCTTCCGGCTGTGGCGCGACTACTCCGACACGCTGGCGCGCAAGACCTTTCGTTTCTCGCTGATCCACCTGAGCCTGCTGTTCGCGGCGCTGCTGGTGGACCACTACCTCCTGTGAAGCAAGCTTATGGATAAACGTGATGCTCTGAAAAAAATAGCTGCTGGCGCTCTCTGGATGGGCGTTGCAGGCACTTTTGCCGCGTGTTCTCCGAAGGCGCCCAAGTTCCAGGGGGTGGACCTCACGGGTGCCGAGTACGCGCGCGACCTGCAATTGACCGACCACAACGGCCAGCCGCGCAGCCTCAAGGACTTCGCGGGCAAGGTGGTGGTGGTGTTCTTCGGCTACACGCAATGCCCGGACGTTTGCCCCACGTCGATGTCCGAACTGGCCGACGTCAAGCGCGCCCTGGGCGCGGACGGCGACAAGCTGCAAGGCATCTTCGTCAGCGTGGACCCCGAGCGCGACACGCCCGAGGTACTCAAGGCCTACATGGCCAACTTCGATCCCAGCTTCCTCGCGCTGCGCGGCACGCCCGAGCAACTGGCCGCCGTGGCCAAGGACTTCAAGATCTACTACAAGCGCGTGGAGGGCCAGACCCCCACGAGCTACACCATGGACCATTCCGCCGGCAGCTATGTCTACGACCCCGCCGGCCGCCTGCGCGTGTACCACCGCTACGGCAGTGGGGCACAGAGCCTGGCGGCCGACGTGCGCGCTCTGCTGGACGAAACCCGCTGATTCCACGCGCTCCACGCGCCCAGGGGCTGGCGTGTGGCAAATACCACATTGCCCGTAGGGCCTGAATTGACGTGTGCGTCACCTTGGGTGGCGATAGGCGCCAGGAGAGCGTCGCGCCTGCCTAGAGTGCACAGTGGCTGGCCGCCAGGCGCATCGACGGTGATGGCGCAGGCGCCGGCCACGGCCTCAACCTACCGACGCCCTACCGACGCGCCATGGATTCCTTTGCCCCTGCCGCCCGCCCCCGGTCCGAGGACGGCGTGACGCACCCGCCGCCCCATCGGACCGATGACGCCGCCGACGACAGTGCGGCGGCCTTCCTGCAGCGCATCGGCAGCCTGCGCGCGGGCACGCTGGAGCGCGCTGCCATGGATGCGGCGCCCGACGGCATCGTGCTGGCCGACCGACAGGGCCGCATCCTCATGGTCAACGCCCCCATGGAGACCATCAGCGGCTACACCAACGCGCAGTTGTGCGGCCAGTCCATCGACCTGCTGGTGCCGGTGCACGCGCGGCCCGAGCATGGCCAGCATATGCAGCGCTACCACCAGTCTCCCAGCCGCCGGCCCATGGGCATGGGGCGCGACCTGTGGTTGCAGCGACGCGACGGTAGCCAGGTGCCGGTGGACATCGCCCTCGGCCATTCCTCCTCCCACGGGGGTACGGTGGTGGCTTTTGTGCGCGACGTCTCCGACCTGCGGCGCCTGGAGGCGCGCATGCACTACCAGGCCACGCACGACACGCTGACCGGCCTGCTCAACCGCTGGACGTTCGGCCAGCGGCTGGAACAGGCGATCGCGGAGCAGGCGGGAGCGCAAAGCCCGCCCTTCGCGCTGCTGCTGCTCGATCTGGACGACTTCAAGGCCATCAACGATGGCTACGGCCATGCCGCCGGCGACCAGGTGCTGCAGGAGGTGGCGCGGCGCCTGCGGGGTGCGCTGGGCACGGGCGACATCCTTGCGCGCCTGGGCGGCGACGAGTTCACCGTGCTGTTGCCCGGTGTGGCCTGCGCCGCGCAGGCCGAGTGCGTGGCCGCGCGGCTGATGCAGGCGCTGTGCGTGCCCTGCCGCGTGCAGGGGTTCGAACTGAACTTCGGCGCCAGCATGGGCATCGCGCTGTGCCCGCAGGATGCGGGCGACGCCGCCACGTTGCTGCGCTATGCCGACATGGCCATGTACCACGCCAAGCACCGCGGGCGCGCCAACTTCGCGTTCTACGCTCCGTCCATGGGCCGCAAGATGGCCGAGAAGATCCAGTTGCACGACCGGCTCAAGCTGGCCCTGGCCTACGGCGGGCTGACGCTGCATTACCAGCCGCAGGTCGAGGTGGCCACCAACCGCATGGTGGGTGTGGAGGCCCTGCTGCGCTGGCACGACCCGCAGCTGGGCGAGGTGTCGCCCGAGCGCTTCGTGCCCGTGGCGGAGGCCACGGGACTGATCCTGGAGTTGGGCGCCTGGGTCATGGCCGCGGCCTGTCGCCAGATCGCGGCGTGGGAGCGCCAGGGCATGCGTTTGCGCGTGGCAGTGAACCTGTCCGCCCAGCAGCTGCGGCAGACCGACCTCGTCGAGCAGGTGGCGCGCAACCTGCGCATCCACCATGTCCCGCCCGAGTTGCTGGAACTGGAGGTGACCGAGTCGGAAGCCCTGGCCGACCCCGAGCAGGCCTGCCAGGTGCTGAACGAGCTGCGCGCGCTGGGCGTGGCCGTGGCGCTGGACGACTTCGGCACGGGCCACTCGTCGCTGGCCTACCTCAAGCGCCTGCCGGTGTCGCACATCAAGGTGGACCGGGAATTCATGCGCAACGTGCCTGCCAGCGGAGGCGACACCACGCTGGTGCGCGCCGTGGTCGCGCTGGCGCACACCATGGGGCTGCGGGTGGTCGTGGAGGGCGTGGAAACACGCGAGCAGCTGCAGTTTTTGCGTGAGATGCAGTGCGCCTGCTACCAGGGCTGGCTGTTTGCCAAGGCGCTGGCTCCCGACGACGTGGCCCTGCTGTACGCGGCCGGTGCCGACGTGGCGGCGGAAGGCGCGCTGGGCTGAGGTGCCGGCAGCGACGCTGGCTTACAGCGCGGCGTGCACCGGCGCTTGCGCCGCAGGGGTGGTGCGCGCAGCCGCACGCGCCTGGTACAGGTTGGCCGCCGAGCGGCGGCCGCCGCGCGTGAGCGCCAGCAGCGGCGCGCGCTGGATCTCGCAGTGCCAGCGGTCGCGCCGCAGCACGCCTTGCTCCTGCGCCAGCAGCGCCAGGGCGCGCGCCACGGACTCGCGCGTGGTGGCGAGCAGGGCAGCCAGCACCGTATGGCTGGGCAGGCGCACCAGCGTGCTGCGCTGCAGCTCGGCCAGTTGCAGCAGCGCGCCCGCCAGTTGGCCCACCACGCCGCGGATGCGGGCGATGCGGCCCCAGTCGGCCAGGCGCGCGTTGGCGTTCAGTTGTTCGCGCGCCAGTTCCAGCAGGAATTCGCCTTGGAACTGGCGACCGGCCCCCAGCAGGGGCGCCAGGTCCAGTTGGCAGACGCGCCCCGGCGTGACCGCCACGTAGGACAGGTCCGCCGGCTGCTGCAGCAGCGCGGGGGCGCCCAGGGCCTCGCAGCAGCCCGCCATGCCTACGGGGTGCTCCACTCCATCGTCGCCGCGGCGTTGCACCAGCAGCGTACCGATCTTGACCACCTGCACACTGTGGATGCTCTCGCCCTGGCGCTGCAGCATCTCGCCCTTGCGAAAGCGCCGCTCCGTCAGGTGCCCGCGCCAGCCCGCGCGCGTTTGCGGGTCCAGGCGGCCCAGCAGGCACTGCTGCTGGCAGGCGCAGTCGTTGCAGGTATGGCCGCCGGAGGACGGATGGTCGGTCATGAGTACAAGCCAAAATGGGCTTCAGCGCTTGTCTGGCAAGCGGTGAAAGCTATGAATACCGTAGCGCCTCGCGGAGGGCCGGTCAGCGGCCTCGGAGTGCTGGGGATTGGCGGAGAGTGTGCAAGGCGGGGCCGTCCTGCCCCGTGACCTAGGTCAACGTTTGGGACCAAGTGCTTGCACTGCGCGCCGCAGGCCGCGCCCCCGGCCGGCCTTACCGGCGTGGCCGCCGCGCTGCGGCGGTGCGCGGTCACTCGGCGCGGATGCCCTGTTCGCGGATGACGCGGCTCATGGTGGCCGTGTCGGCCTGGATCCGGTTGGCCAGCCCCTCGGCCGACGAGCCAATGGCCTGCCAGCCCTGCTGGAACAGCTTGGCGCGCACTTCCGGGCTGCGGGCGATCTCGCCGATCACGCGGGACAGCCGTGCGCGCACCGGGGCGGGCATGGACGCGGGTGCGGCAAAGGCGTTCCAGATCTCCAGCTGGAAGTCGCGCACGCCGGCCTCCGCCAGGCTGGGCACCTCGGGCGCCAGCGTGCTGCGGCCCGCGGAGGTCACGCCGATCAGGCGCAGCTTGCCCGCCCGTGCCTGGGCCTGCGCGAGCGCGGGCGGCAGCAGCGCCATTTGCAACTGGCCACCCAGCATGGCGGTGGCCACCTGCGGGTAGCCGGGGTAGGGTACGTGCACCGGGGCGATGCCGGTGCGCGCCTTGAGCAGCTCGGTGCCCAGGTGGCCCACGGTGCCCACGCCGGGGGTGCCGTAGCTCCAGCGGTCGCCCGCGGTGCGCGCGGCCTGCAGGAAGGCGCGTGCGTCGGCGCCCGCGGGCACGTCGGGCTGGTTCACGGGAGCGGTCAGGACCAGGGGCGATACGCCGATCAGCGACAGCGGCGCGAAATCCTTCACGGGGTCGTAGGGCACGTGCGCGTTGAGCAGCTTGGCGATCGTGAGGTTGCCGTTGATGAACAGGCCGATGGTGTGGCCGTCCTGCGCCTTGGCGACCGCATCGGCGCCGATGTTGCCGCCCGCCCCCACCTTGTTTTCCACGACCACGGGTTGGCCCAGGGCTTGGGACAGTGGCTCGGAGAAGGTGCGCGCCGTCAGGTCGGGCGAAGAACCCGGTGGGAAGCCCACGATGATGCGCAGGGGCTTGGCGGGCCAGCCGGGGGTGGCGGGCGCGGCATCCTTCTGGGCCATGGCGGCGCCGCAGGCCGAAGCCAGGGCCAGTGCCAGCAGGCCGCGGCGGGCGAGGGGGTGGGGAAACATGGGTGGCGATCTCCAGTCTGGGCCGGGCAGCGAAGTGCGGCCCCGCCGGCAAAGAAAAAGGCGCGTAGCCGGTGAGGGCTGCGCGCCTGGATTATCTGCCCGCGATCCGGGCTGCTGGGCGAAGGCTCAGGCGTACTCGGCCAGCGCCTTCTTCATCTTTTTCATGGCGGCCACCTCGATCTGGCGGATGCGCTCCGCGCTCACGCCATACTCGGCCGCCAACTCGTGCAGTGTCATGCCGCCCGAGCCATCGTCGTTCACCTGCAGCCAGCGCTGCTCCACGATGCGGCGGCTGCGTGCGTCCAGGCTGTCCAGGGCGGCGGCAATACCGTCCGTGGCCAGCGCGTCACGCTGGCGCGACTCGATCATGGCGGTGGGCTCATGGCCCGCGTCGGCGAGGTAGGCGATGGGGCCAAAGGCCTGCTCGCCATCGTCGCTGGGAGCGGGGTCCAGCAGCACGTCGCCACCGGATAGGCGCGTTTCCATCTCGATGACTTCCTCGCGCTTCACGTTGAGCTGCTCGGCCACCAGGTCGATCTCGTGGTCGGATAAGGTTTCGCGGTGCGTGTCGGCGTCCAGCGCGTCGGCCTTGAAGCCCTGCTTCATGGAGCGCAGGTTGAAGAACAGCTTGCGCTGCGCCTTGGTCGTTGCCACCTTGACCATGCGCCAGTTCTTCAGGATGTACTCGTGGATCTCGGCCTTGATCCAATGCATGGCGTAGCTCACCAGGCGAACGCCCTGGTCAGGGTCAAAGCGCTTGACGGCCTTCATCAGGCCCACGTTGCCCTCCTGGATGAGGTCGCCATGCGGCAGGCCGTAGCCCAGGTACTGGCGCGAGATGGACACGACCAGGCGCAGGTGCGACAGCACCAGGCGGCCGGCAGCCTCGACATTGTTGTCATCCTTGAGCTGGCGCGCGTAGCGCTGCTCCTCCTCCTGCGTGAGCAGGGGAAGGCGGTTGACGGCGGAGATATAGGCGTCCAGGTTGCCCAGCGGGGGAACCAGCGCCCACGGGTTCGCGGGCGAGAGGGTCGTCACGGAGGTTGCAGTCTGGAGTGCCATATCGGTAGTCCTTTCTTTCATGCAAATCATATTAGCACTCCATTGGATAGAGTGCTAAAGGCATAGTTCCCCTACGGATGTAGGAAATAACCACCAAGAGGCGCAACGACGGCCCTTAAAACGCAGGTGCGGCTGCTTCCCCGCGCGTCAAGGGCCGTTGTGCAGTTACGCCTTGTGCCAGACTTCGATCATGACATCTTCCCTAGACGCCCAGATCGCCGTTGTGACCACCACCGTGGGCGACGCCGCCGCCGCACACCGACTGGCCAGGGGCGCTGTCCAGGCGCGCCTGGCCGCCTGCGTGCAGGTGGAGGCCATCACCTCGCACTATGTCTGGCAGGGGGTGCAGCAGGCGGAAGCAGAGTGGCGGCTGGTGTGCAAGACGCTGTTGTCTGCCGCGCCCGCCTTGCGGGACTGGCTGCGTGCCCAGCACCCCTACGAAGTGCCGCAACTGCTCACCCACGCCGTGCAGGCAGAGCAGGACTATGTGCTGTGGTTGGCGCAGCAGGTGGACCCGGCCTCGATAGCCGGGCCTGCTCAAGCGCCGCGTTGAAGCAATGGCTGGCGGATGCCGCCTGCATCCGCCCACAGGGGGTAACTATCTCAGGTCAGCAGGGCCTGGGCGAATTCGCGTGCGCTGAAGGTCTCCAGGTCTTCCACTTTCTCGCCCACGCCAATGAAGTACACGGGCACGGGCCGCTCCTGCGCGATGGCGGCCAGCACGCCGCCCTTGGCCGTGCCGTCCAGTTTGGTGACGATCAGTCCGGTGAGTTGAAGCGCGTCGTCGAACGCGCGCACCTGCGCCAGGGCGTTCTGGCCGGTGTTGCCGTCGATCACCAGTAGCACCTCGTGCGGGGCGCTGGCATCGGCCTTGGTGACCACGCGGCGGATCTTCTTCAGCTCTTCCATCAGGTGCAGCTGCGTAGGCAGGCGGCCGGCGGTGTCCACCAGCACCACATCTTTGCCGCGCGCGCGGCCGGCGGTAACGGCGTCAAAGCTCACGGCGGCAGGGTCGCCCCCTTCCTGGCTGACGATCTCCACCGTGTTGCGCGTGGCCCAGACACCCAACTGCTCGCGCGCCGCGGCGCGGAAGGTATCGGCGGCGGCCAGCAGCACGCTCTCGCCATGGTCGGCCAGGTGCTTGGTGAGCTTGCCGATGGAGGTGGTCTTGCCCGCGCCGTTCACGCCGGCCACCATGATCACGGTGGGTGTGTGCTCGCCGATCACCAGCGGCTTTTCCAGCGGCCGCAGCAGGTCGGCCAGCGCATCGGCCAGCAGTCCCTTTACGGCAGCAGGCTCGGTGGTCTTGGTCTCTTTCACGCGGCGCTTGAGGTCCTCCAGCAGGTGCTGCGTGGCTTTCACCCCGGTGTCGGCCATGAGCAGGGCTTCCTCCAGCTCGTCGTACAGCGCGTCGTTGATCTGCGTGCCCGTGAAGACGGTCGCGATGCTGCTGCCGGTCTTGCGCAGGCCGGATTTCAGCCGGTCCATCCAGCCCTGGCGTACGCCCCCGGGCTTCGGGGTGGGCTCGGGGACGGCAAGGGGCACGTCGATGGCTGCGGGGGCGCCGGCCGAAGGGGCAGCCGGCTCCGGCACGCTGGTGGCGCCTGCGCCAAAGGGCTTGCGCAGCCAGCCGAATGCGCCGCCGCTGGCGGGGGCGTCGGCCGCGGGCGGCGCCGCAGGGCTGGCCACGTCCTCGGGTGCAAGGGCGGGTTCGGCGGGGGCGGGCGGTTTCTTCTTGAAAAAACTGAACATTGGCGGGTTCTTAGAATCGCAGCCATTCTATGAAACGCGCTATCACCCTTGTGGGCCTGCTGGCCTGTCTGCACGCCTGGGCGCAAAACCCAGCGCATGAATCCCCACCTGCTGCGTCTGCCGCGGCGGCGCACGCCCAGGCCACCACGGCCAGCGGTGCGCAGCAATTCACCCTGAAGAACGGCATGCAGCTCATCGTGCAGCCCGACCGGCGCGCGCCCACGGCGGTGCACATGGTCTGGTTGCGCGTAGGCGCCATGGACGAGGTGGACGGCACCTCGGGCGTGGCGCATGTGCTGGAGCACATGATGTTCAAGGGCTCGAAGGCCGTGCCGCCGGGCGAGTTCTCGCGCCGCGTGGCGGCGCTGGGCGGGCAGGAGAACGCCTTCACCAGCCGCGACTACACCGGCTACTACCAGCAGATACCGGCCGACCGGCTGGCCGACGTGATGCAGCTCGAATCCGACCGCTTCGCCCACAACCAGTGGCCCGACGCGGAGTTCACCAAGGAGATCGAGGTCGTCAAGGAAGAGCGCCGCATGCGTACCGAGGACCAGCCGCGCGCCGCGCTCATCGAGCAGCTGTTCGCCTCCACCTTCATCGCTTCGCCCTACCGCCGCCCGGTGGTGGGCTGGATGAGCGATCTGGAATCCATGACCCCCGACGACGTGCGCCGCTTTTACCGCGACTGGTACGTGCCCGGCAATGCCGCCGTGGTGGTGGCGGGTGACGTGGACCCGGCGCAGGTGCTGGCCCTGGCGGAGAAGACCTACGGCACCATTCCCGCACGTGCCCTGCCGGCGCGCAAGCCGCGCACCGAGCCGGCGCAGCAGGGCCTGCGCCGCATCGCCTTCAAGGCGCCGGCCGAGCAGGCCTACGTGGCGCTGGCCTTCCGCGTGCCGGGTGTCACGCGCCTGGACGACATGACCGATGCCGACCGTGACGGCCTGGCGCTGCTGGTGCTGTCGGCCGTGCTCAGCGGCTACGACGGCGCGCGCCTGGAGCGAGCCCTCACGCAGGGTGCGGACCGTGTGGCCGACGGCGCGGACAGCCAGGCGTCCATCCTCGGACGCGGGCCGGCGCTGTTTCTCATGACCGGCGTGCCCGCCGCGGGCAAGACCTCGGCCCAGGTCGAGGAGGCGCTGCGCGCCGAGGTGGCCCGCGTGGCGCGCGAGGGCGTGAGCGAGGCCGAACTCTCGCGCGTGAAGACGCAGTGGGCGGCCTCCACCATCTACGCGCGCGATTCGCTTTACAGCCAAGCCAGCGATCTGGGCAGCAACTGGGTGCAGGGCCTGCCGCTGGACGCGGACGAGCGCATGCTCAAGCTGCTGCGCGCGGTCACGCCGCAGCAGGTGCAATCCGTGGCGGCGCGTTACTTCGGCGACGATCAGCTCACCGTTGCCACGCTGCTGCCCCAGCCCGTGGCGGCAGGCACCAAGCGTGCCGCCCCAGCACCCGACGCTGCCGGTGGCCGCGTGCATTGAGCCAAGGTGTCAGCGATGTACAAAACTCTTAAAACGATAGCTGCTCGCGCTTTGTTGATAAGCGCTGGAGCCATTTTTTATACTCAATCTGCCTGGGCACTCCTGCCCATCCAGCACTGGACCGAGCCCAGCGGCGCACGCGTGTGGCTGGTGGAAAGCCCGGCCATTCCCATGGTGGATGTGCAGGTGGACTTCGATGCCGGCGCGCGCCGTGATCCCGCGCCGCAGGCGGGCCTGGCCGCGGCGGCCGCGCTCATGAGCTCCAAAGGCGTGACCGCGGGCGGGCCGAACGAGCCCCCGATGGACGAGAACGACCTGGGCGAGGCCTGGGCCGACCTGGGCGCCAGCTTCGAGGCGGGCGCCGAGCGCGACGGCCTGGCGTTCTCGCTGCGCTCGCTGACCGAGCCCGATCTGCTGGACCGTGCCGCGCGCCTGGCCGCGCGCCAGCTGGGCCAGCCCAGCTATGCACCGGACGTGTGGCAGCGCGAGCGGGCCCGTTGGAGCGCCGCCATCAAGGAGGCCGACACACGCCCCGGCACGGTCGCCGGCAAGGCCTTCAACGCCGCGGTGTTCGGCAGCCACCCCTACGGCCAGCGCGCCACGGCCGAGACGCTGGACCGCATCCAGCCGGCCGATCTGCAGGCTTTCCATGCCCAGTACCTGCAGGCCTGCCGTGCGCGGGTGAGCATCGTGGGAGCCCTCACGCGTTCCCAGGCGCAGACGTTGGTGCAGACGCTGCTGTCGCGCCTGCCTGTGCCCCAGGCCGGGGCCTGCGCGCCGTTGCCAGCCGTGGCCGAGGTGCAGCCGCTGGCACGCGCCGTGCAGGAGGATGTGCCCTTCGCTTCGGCACAGGCCCATGTGCTCATCGGCCAGCCGGGCTTTGTGCGCCGGGATCCGGACTTCCTCGCGCTGCTGGTGGGCAACCACATCCTGGGCGGCGGTGGGTTCACCTCGCGCCTGACCAATGAGGTGCGCGAGAAGCGCGGCCTGTCCTACAGCGTGGGCAGCAGCTTCTCGCCTGGCTTGAACGCCGGGGCCTTCGTCGTCGGCCTGCAGACCCGGCCCGACCAGGCCGCCCAGGCCGTGCAGGTCACGCGCGACGTGCTCGCGCGCTTCGTGGCCGAAGGGCCCACCGAGGCGGAACTGCGCGCCGCCAAGGACAACCTCGTCGGCGGCTTTGCGCTGCGCATCGACAGCAACCGCAAGCTGCTGGCCAACGTGGTCAACATCGCCTGGAACGACCTGCCGCTGGACTACCTGGAGCACTGGACCGACCGCGTGGAGGCCCTCACCGTGGCCGACATCCGCGCCGCCCTGCAGCGCAAGCTGCAGCCCGAGCGCATGGTGACCGTCACCGTGGGCGCGCAGCCGGCCGCCACGGCAAAGGCCCGGCCATGAACCGGCGCGCCGCGGCGCCAGCCGCCCCGCGCACAGCCCCGCGTACGGCAGTGCGTACGGCAGTGCGTACGGCAGTGCGTACGGCAGTGCGTACGGCAGTGCGTGCGCCTGCCAAGGGCGCCGGCGAGGTGCGCATCATCGGCGGTCAGTGGAAACGCACGCGCTTGCCCGTGCTGGACAAGCCCGGACTGCGCCCCACGCCCGACCGCGTGCGCGAAACGCTGTTCAACTGGCTGGGCCAGGACCTGACGGGCTGGCGCTGCCTGGATGCCTTTGCCGGCACGGGCGCCTTGGGTTTCGAGGCCGCATCGCGCGGCGCGGCCAGCGTGCTGCTGGTGGAGGGCGACGCCGCACTGGCCGCACAGCTGGAGACGCTGCGCCAGCGCCTGCACACGAGCGCCGTGCGCGTACAGCGTGGCGACGGCGTGGCCGCGCTGCGCCAGTGCGCGCCGGCCAGCATGCACCTGCTGCTCATCGACCCACCGTTTGGCGGCGAGCTGTTCGCCCCTGCGCTGCAGGCCGCCGCACAGGCCGTGGCGCCCGACGGCTTCATCTACCTGGAGGCGCCCGCAGCCTGGACGCAGGAGCAGTTCGGCCCGCTGGGGCTGGCGCTGCACCGGCACCTGAAGGCCGGGGCCGTGCATGCGCACCTGCTCCACAAAGCCTGATTGCTATTGATATAGGAGCTGCTCGCGCTTGTTGGTAGGGCGCTGGAGGCTGATTTGGCTTCAATGGCCCATGGACAGGCGTGCGCTGCATAATCCGCCCCACGGAGCCCGTGCGGGCTCCGCCACTGCAAGGAGACCCCACGCCATGGCGCATGTGCTCGCCGTTTATCCCGGAACCTTCGACCCCATCACGCTGGGGCATGAGGATCTGGTGCGCCGCGCGGCAAGACTGTTCGACCGCGTAATCGTGGCCGTGGCCATTGCCCACCACAAGAAAACCCTGTTCAGCCTGGACGAGCGCATGGAGATGGCGCGCCAGGCGCTTGCCGACTGCCCGCAGGTGCAGGTCGAGTCCTTCGAGGGGCTGGTGACGGAGTTCACTGCCGCGCGCGGCGGCACGGCCATGGTGCGCGGGCTGCGCTCGGGCACGGACTTCGACTACGAGTTCCAGCTTGCCGGCATGAACCGCGCGCTGGTGCCCGGTGTCGAGACGGTGTTTCTCACACCCGCGAGCCAGTACCAGTTCATCAGCAGCACGCTGGTGCGCGAGATCGGCACGCTGGGCGGCGACGTGGCGCAGTTTGTCTCGCCCGGCGTGCACGAGCGCCTCTTGCACAAGCTGGGCCGCACCGCCGCGGCGTGATCAGCGCCGCGCCACGGTGTCGTGCACGAAGCGCAGCTTGCGCAGCGCGCCCGTGGACAGGGCAAACGGATAGGCATCGCGCTGGCCCATGCTGCGGTTCAGGCTGTTGAGTAGCAGCGTCAGCGGCATCCACGCCGAGACCATGGCATCAAAACCGGGCGCCGGCTGTGCAAACGGGTCGGGCATGGCGTAGTGCTGCGCGTGATCGGGTGTCGTGCCGGGAATGGCCATGCGGGTCTGAAAGCTGGCGGCCGTCTCCAGCAGATCGACCAGGTGCAGGTAATGCGCCCACGTCTCGGCCCAGTCCTCCCAGGGGTGCGCGGCGGCATAGGCGCTGACGTGCTGCGGCTGCCATTGCGCAGCGGGCAGGGGGGCACGCTGGTAGTGCGCCTGCAGCGCCTGGGCGTAGTCGCGCCGCTCGTCGCCGAAGAGTGCGCGGAAGGCGTCCACATGCCCGGCGCGCAGCACCAACTCTTCCCAGTAGTAGTGGCCGGATTCATGCCGCAGGTGACCCAGCAGCGTGCGGTAGGGCTCATGCATGGCCTGGCGCCGGCGCGCGCGCTCGTCGTCATCGGCCTCGGCCACGTTGAGGGTCACGACACCCTGGGCATGCCCCGTCATGACGGGCGGCGCGCCCGCCACGTCCGCCAGGAATTCATACACCGGCCCGGGCTGCTGCGTGCTCAACAGTCCCAGGCGCGCCAGCGTGTAGAACAGGTGCCGCTTGGCGCTCTCTATCTGCGACCAGCGGCGCAGGTTGTCGGGCAGGGACAGGTCCGGTAGCACGCGCGTCCGGCGGCAGGCGGCGCACAGCCCGCCGTGCGCCTGGGCATCTGCGGCCGGTAGCGCAAAGGTGCAGGCGCCGTAGGTGGTGCGGTTGGTGCATAGCTGGTAGTGGGCCGGTGGCGCAGTGCCGTCGCTGCCGCGTGTAGGAACACGCTGCCAGGTGCGCGACAGGGTGTGGTCGCCGTCGTCCGCAGGCGCGAGCGCCAACATGGCCATGTCTTCGGGAGAGAACGCCAGCGTGCAGCCGCAGTGCACGCATTGCACGCTCTCGAAGAACACGAGGGAGCCGCATTGGCCGCAGTGGAACAGTCGCATGCGTAGGGATTCTGACGCAGGTAGTGCGCGTCACCTACCAGCCGAAAAAAAACGCCGCCCAGAGGGCGGCGTTCCTGCGCAGTCGTGTGCGTCACGGGCGCACGATGATGCTGTTGCGCACCTCGCGCACATGCTTGGTGTTGCGCGCGATGGCTTCGGCGCGGTCCTTCTCGGCCTGGGTCTTGGCAAAGCCCGAGAGCTGGACGGTGCCGTTCAGCGTCTCCACACTGATGGCGGTGGCAGAGACGCTCTTGTCCTCTGCCATCTTGGCCTTCACGGCGGTGGTGATACCTGCGTCGTCCATGTAGGAGCCCACGGTTTGCTGGTTGCGTGCTACCGAGCAGCCCGTGGAAACGATGGTGGCGCCTGCAAGCAGGGAAAAGGCGATGGCACGTGCGTATTTCATGGTTGTGTCCTTGGGTTATGGTTGAAAACACGGGTGCTGGGATAACCCCGCTGCGGCCTGTTGCACCCTCCGGTGGCCTCAACGGTTGGGAAAGGGAGGCTAGCGGTGCAGCCAGTCCTTCAGTTCATCCGCATGCTCCTCCTCGTCGGCCAGGATGCCTTCGAGCATGCGCCGCGTGGTGGGATCCTTGTCGTCGATCAACTGGATCATCTGGCGATAGGCCTCCACCGCGATGCGCTCCGCCACCAGGTTGGCGCGCACCATGTCTTGCAAATCGGACGACTCATCGTATTGCGCATGGCTGCGCGACAGCAGTGTAGAAGGGGAGAAGTCCGGTGAGCCGCCCAACTGCACGATGCGTTGGGCGAGCAGATCGGCATGGGCGGCCTCCTCGTTGGCGTGCACCAGGAACTCTGCCGCGATCGCCGGCGACTCGCGGCCGTCCGCCGTGAAATAGTGCCGCTTGTAGCGCAGCACGCAGACCAACTCGGTCGCCAGAGCGTCGTTGAGCAGGGCAATGATGGCATCGCGGTGTGGGCCGTACGCGGGCGTCACGGCGCCTTCGTCCAGATCCGCGGTGGCTGCCTGGCGCAACGCGGCTTCGTCAAGCTGAAGCGCGCTGGCGTGGGTATCGCTGTGCATCATCGGGTCGGTTCCTGCGGTGGTCTCAATAACGCTCGCTGCGGTGGCGTGTCCACATCAGCGCAGTGGCAAAGGCGGCGCCCGCGGCTGCGGCGATCAGCAGGGACTTGCCGGGTTGTTCCGCGACGTAGCGGTTCGTGGCGTCCGCAGCCTGGTGAAACTGGCGCCGCGCGCGTTCGCCGGTGTGCGCGCAGTACGAAATGCCGCGCGTGGCCAGGTCCTGCGCCTTGGCGGCCAGGTCGTCGATCATCGGGTCCACGCCCTCTTGCATGCGCTGCATGCGGGTCTCGGCCTTGTCGATGGATTCATTGGTCATCCGGCGGGTGGACTGCAGTGTTTCGGACGCCTTGTCGAACACGCCTTCGGCCACGTTGTGCGCCGTCTCTGCCGCCTTCTGGGTGGTGGTTTGGATCGTCATTGGGGGATTTCCTTTCTGTGGTGGCATCTGCCTGGCGGGCCAGGTTGATGGGGCGTCAGCCCCTCTTCAACAAGCTGAGCACGAAGGTCACAACCGCCATGATCACGAACACGAAGAACAGGATCTTCGCGATGCCCACGGCGCCGGCGGCGATGCCGCCAAATCCGAACAGGGCGGCCACCAACGCGATGACCAGGAATACCACTGCGTAATGCAACATAACCAGCTCCTTGTTTTCGGCGCGGTGCGCCGGGTGGTTGCGAATGCGCCTGAGCACATGGCTTGACTGTAGGGGGGCTGGCGTTGCATGAGTGCCGGTGGCTGGCGCACCCCGCTGTAGGACGCCACCGATCAGATGAGCAGCCCGGACGCAGGGCTGCGAACGCGTCAGGTGAGCGTGTGCGGCAGCACGGCGCTGACCAGGGTGCCCTCGCCGGGCGTGGACGTGACCGTGAGCTTGCCGCCCGCCGCCTCGACACGGTGGCGCATGCCGAACAGACCATGCGCGTCGGGGGCGATGCTTGAGATGTCGAACCCGTCGCCGTCATCCCGCACCTGTACCGATACATGGTTGGGATAGCTGTGGACCGACACCAGCACCTTGCGCGCGTTGGCGTACTTGCTGATGTTGGTCAGCGACTCCTGCACCAGCCGGTAGACGGTGAGCTGCGCTGCGTCGGACAGCTTGGCGGACTCCAGGCTGGTGTCTATCTGCAGGTTGCTGCGCTGCGCGAAGTCGCGCGTGAGGATTTCCAGCGACGTGGTGAGCCCGAGATTGGAGAGCGACGAAGGGCGCAGGTCCTCGATGATGCGCCGCTTGAGCGCGATGCCGCTGTTGAGCGTCTCGGTGAGGTGCTGCACGCGCTCGGCGTTCTCGGGGGTGTGCAAATCGATGCGCGACTTCAGGCGCGCCACGTCCAGCTTGGCTGCCGTGAGCAAAGCACCCAGCTCGTCGTGCAGCTCGCGCGCCAGGTGTGCGCGCTCTTCCTCGCGTACTTGCTGCAGATGGCTGGCCAACTCGGAGAGCGCGGCAGTGCGTTCACGTACCAACTGCTCCAGTCGGTCGCGTTCGCGCGCCAACACCTCCTGCTCGCGCGCATGCGCAGCCTGCAAGGCGCTGGTCTGGCGCAGGTACAGGTAGAACGCCAGCAGCCCCACCACCGCCACGGCGGCGATGCCGATGCGCGAGAGCATCAGCGAATGCAGGATCTCCTGCGTGCTGTGTTCCGTTTGCTGGGCGCTGCGCGCCACCAGTCGCGCTGCGATCGCCCGGATGGCATCCATGTTCTCCTTGCCCACGTCGGTGGAGAGCACGAACTTCCAGGCGTCGTCGTTGTCCTGGCGGCGCAGCTTGAGGCTGAGGTCGAGTTCGGAAAGCTTGCGCGTGATCTGCTGCGACAGCTGGGAAAAGTCGTCCAGGTCCTGCGGTGCGTGCCGGTAGGTCTGGCGCAGCTCATCAAGGTTGGTATTGATGGTGGCGACCGCCTGCTCGTAGGGCTGCAGATAGCGCTCGTCGCCGGTGAGCAGGTAGCCGCGCAGCCCTGTCTCGGCGTTGAGCATGTTCTGCAGAAGCCGGTCGAGCGCAGCGCGCGTGGCGTGCGAGCGGGCCAGGTCGCCCACGGCCGCGTGCGAGCGCATGTACCCGGTTTCGTTGATGCCGACCAGCAGGGCCACAGCCAGCAATGCCAGCGGCAGACTGACGGCGATCTTGCGCAAACGGGACCAACTCATGCTTGGGCTTCTCCACGGGGACTGGCAGGGCACGGTTGAAAATGCATATCATCGGCCTGCGCTGCCATGCTAGTGCAATGCAGAGCAGATGGGCAGATCTTCAGACCATACCTTACCGGGGAGCAAGGCGCTCTCCTCTTGAAAGAAGGCTCAATGATCAAGATTGGCATTGTGGATGACCATGCGATAGTCCGTGCCGGGCTGCGCCAATTTCTCTCGGAACATGTGGACCTGCGGGTCGTTGGCGAGGCAAGCAACGGCAGGGAAGCCATCGATCTGGTGCGTGTTCACGAGATCGACGTGCTGGTGATGGACCTGTCCATGCCCGGCCAGAGCGGCTTGGATGCGCTGGCCATGCTGCGCGCCAAGGCGCCCGACATGGGCATCCTGATCCTCAGCGGCTACCCGGAGGAGCACTATGCGATCAATCTGATCCGCCAGGGTGCGAGCGGCTATCTGAACAAGGAATGCGAGCCCAAGGAGATCGTGGAGGCCATCCGCACCATCGCCCTGGGGCGCCGCTACCTGACCCCGTCCGTGGCCGACCTGCTGGCCCAGCAGCTCAACCGCAAGGACGATGCGCCGCCCCACGAGCAGCTGTCGGAGCGCGAGTTCCAGGTGTTCCTCAAGCTGGCCAAGGGCGAGACGGCGGGTGACATCGCCAAGTCGCTGTCGCTGAGCGTGAAAACCGTGAGCACCTACCGCACGCGGCTCATGGAAAAGATGGGGCTGTCCTCCAACAGCGATCTGACGTACTACGCGCTCAAGAACAAGCTCATCGATTGAGTGCAGAGCGCACAAAGCACAAGGGCCAGTCACTGACTGGCCCTTGTGCTTTGTGCAAAGGTTTGAGAGTAAGGATGGGCGCGTGTCAAAGTGCAGATGGGCCCGCGCAGCGCCTCCTTCAATTGGTGGCTGCGGAGCTGGAGGCTGCCCGATGCGTGCTGTTGCTGTGTTCGATGCAATAGTCCACCAGCGCCTCGATCTCGTTGGATTTGTCAAACACGGCGTCCACCCCCAACTGCGCACAGCGCATGCGCACGTCGGGTGTTGCGTAGTTGCTCAGCACCACCATCTTCTGCGCTGAAAGGCGGTTGCGGCAGGCGGCCAACACGCCCAGCCCGCTGCCTTGGCGCAGGAACAGGTCCACGATCGCCAGGTCCCACTGGGAGGTGTGCGAGGTAAGCCACTCCTTGCCCTCGTCCTCCGTCTCGGCGATGCCGACGGCTTCCACCTCCGCCAGTTCTTCGAGCGTTCCGATCAGGTTTTCGCGGATGGTGGCGTTGTCTTCGACGATGTACGTGCGCAGTTTCACGGTACTTCCTGTTCGGCCGGGAACGAAAAATAGGGCATCGGCGCTACTGTATGAAAACAGGCTGGCGGATTCTGCCAGCAGCCGGGTGCAGTGCCCGTAGGTGCATTCCTACCCGGCTGGCGCGTGCAGGGATCCGCACACGGGGCAGGCCGGGTCGCGCTCGGTGCGCACTTCGGTCCACTGCATGTCGCGCCCGTCCAGCATCAGCAGCCGGCCTGCGAGCGAGCTTCCGACCCCCACAAGCAGCTTGAGCGCCTCGGCCGCCTGCATGGTGCCGATGATGCCGACCATGGGCGCGAACACGCCCATGGTGGCGCACTGCACCTCCTCAAAACCGGCGGTGGGCGAGAACAGGCAGGCATAGCAGGGCGTGTCATCCCGGCGGGGGTCGTACACGGAAATCTGCCCGTCGAAGCGGATGGCCGCGCCTGCCACCAGGGGCTTGCGTTGGCGTACGCACGCGGCGTTGATGGCCTGGCGCGTCTGGTAGTTGTCCGTGCAGTCGAGCACCACGTCTGCGGCGCTGACCAGCCCATCCAGCGCGGCGGCGTCCACACGCTGGCGCACGGTGCGCACTGAAACCAGGGGGTTGATGGCCTGCACGGCCTGGGCCGCGGAGTCGACCTTGGGCGTGCCGACGCGCGCCGTGGTATGGGCGATCTGGCGCTGCAGGTTCGTGAGGTCCACCACGTCGTCGTCCACCAGCGTCAGGGTCCCCACGCCTGCGGAGCCGAGAAACAGCGCGGCCGGCGAGCCCAGACCGCCGGCACCGATGACGAGTACGTGGGCTGCCAGGATGCGTTCCTGCCCCTCGATACCGATCTCGTCGAGCAGGATGTGGCGGGAATAGCGCAGCAGTTGATCGTCGTTCATGGGGTGTTGGGCGTGAAAAAGGCCGGGCTCCGCGGGAGTCCCGGCCTGGTTGCCAAGAAAGACAGCGTCAGTTGTCCTTCTTCTCTTCCTTGCGTTCCGTGAGGGTCTTGCTGGCCAGCACGGTGCGGCCCTTGAGCTGGTTGAGTGCCTGGCTGAGCTGGAAGTCCTTGTCCGAACCGTACTCGGGCAGCTTGCGCTCGGACACGGGCTTCTTGGCCTCTTCCTCGAGGCGCTTGCGGGCCTCCTCGCGCGCCTTCTCGCGGCCGGCGTCCTTCGCTTCCTCGCCCTGGCCGCTGGTCAGGTGTTTTTCCAGGTCGGCTTCGCGCATGCGCAGCGATGCGTAGATGTCGCCCTCGGCGGTCTCGTCGAGCATGACGTCTGGCACGATCCCCTTGGCCTGGATCGATTTGCCCGATGGCGTGTAGTAGCGCGCCGTCGTGAGCTTGATGCCCGTGTCGGGGCCCAGCGGCCGAACGGTTTGCACCGAACCCTTGCCGAAGGTCTGGCTGCCCATGATGGTGGCGCGCTTGTGGTCTTGCAGCGCCCCCGCGACGATCTCGCTGGCCGAAGCCGAGCCTTCGTTGACCAGCACCACCAGGGGCACGGTCTTGATGGCGGCGGGCAGGCGCTTGAGCGGGTCGCCGCTGCCGCGGCGCAGATAGAACTCGGGCGAGGCCTTGAAGGTGGCCTTGCTCTCGGCCAGCTGGCCGTTGGTGGAGACCACCGTCACGTTCTCCGGCAGGAAGGCAGCCGACACGGCCACGGCTGCATCCAGCAGGCCGCCGGGGTCGTTGCGCAGATCCAGCACCAGCCCCTTGAGGCGAGGATCCTGCTTGTAGACCTCTTCGACCTTGCGCACGAAGTCGTCCACCGTGCGCTCCTGGAACTGCGACAGGCGGATCCAGGCGTAGCCCGGCTCGATGATCTTGCCCTTGACCGATTGGGTCTTGATCTCCTCGCGCGTGATCGTGACGGGAAAGCTGCGGCTCTCGTCGCGGCGCAGGATGGTCAGCGTCACCTGGGTGTTCGGCTCGCCGCGCATGCGCTTGACCGCGTCGTTGAGGGACAGGCCCTTCACGGCCGTATCGTCGATTTTCGTGATGAGGTCGTTGGTCTTGAGCCCCGCGCGGTCGGCGGGGGAGCCCTCGATGGGGGAGACGATCTTGATCAGGCCGTCTTCCTGGGTGATCTCGATGCCCACGCCCACGAAGCGGCCGGTGGTGCCTTCGCGGAATTCCTTGAACGACTTCTTGTCGAAGTACTGCGAATGCGGGTCGAGGCTGGCGACCATGCCACCGATGGCATCGGTGATGAGCTTGCGGTCATCGACCGGCTCTACATAGTCGGTCTTGATCAGGCCGAACACGGCCGAGAGCTGCTGGATTTCCTCCAGCGGCAGCGGGGTCATGGCGCCGCGTGCCACGGTCTGCAGCGAGACGGTCGTGAGCGCTCCGGCCACCACGCCCACCGATATCCATCCAGCAATTTTGAGTTTGTGGCCCATAGAACACCTCTACCGATTCAATATACACCTTGGAAGGGCTGCGGCCTGGGCAGTTCCTTCAGGATCTGCCTATTTTTCAAGCAAGACCGCGCTACGCTTTCCAGAAGCGGCGGCTCAGGCCTTGCCCTGCGCGGCCACGGCGGCGGCGGCCTTGGCGGCGGCCTCGGCGTCGCCCAGGTAGTAGCTGCGCAGGGGCTTGAGTTCCGCGTCCAGCTCGTACACCAGCGGAATGCCGTTGGGAATGTTCAGGCCCACGATGTCTTGGTCGGAGATGCCGTCCAGGTACTTGACCAGCGCGCGGATGGAGTTGCCGTGCGCTGCGATCAGCACACGCTTGCCCGAGCGGATCGTTGGCGCGATGGCTTCGTTCCAGTAGGGCAGCACGCGCGCCACCGTGTCCTTGAGGCACTCGGTCAGCGGCACCTGCTCGGGCGCCAGGCCCGCGTAGCGGATGTCGCCGCGCTCGCAGCGCGGGTCGGTCGTTTCCAGGGCCGGCGGGGGGGTGTCGTAGCTGCGGCGCCACACCAGCACTTGCGCGTCGCCATACTGCTTGGCCATGTCGGCCTTGTTCAGGCCCTGCAGAGCGCCGTAGTGGCGCTCGTTCAGGCGCCAGCTGTGCTCCACGGGCAGCCAGGTGCGGTCCATCTCGTCCAGGCAGTGCCACAGCGTGCGCGTGGCGCGCTTGAGCACACTGGTGTAGGCCAGGTCAAACTCGTAGCCCTCGGCCTTGAGCAGGCGGCCGGCATTCTTGGCCTGCTCGATGCCCGTGGGGGTCAGATCCACATCGGTCCAGCCGGTGAAGCGGTTTTCCAGATTCCACGTGGATTCGCCGTGGCGGATCAGAACGAGTTTGTGCATGGTGTCCCTTGGGGCTTCAGGTCAAAAACCCGACATTCTAGAATTGCGCGGTTTGCATACCCCAAGGAACCCCGTGAATTTCGTTCTCGACAATTGGTATTTGATCTTCCTCGCGCTGGCCTCGGGCGTCATGCTGTTGCTGCCGGCCCTCAAGGGGGCCGGGGCCGGTACCCTGGGCACGGCGCAGGCCGTACAGCTCATCAACCGTGAGAAGGCGGTGGTGATCGACGTGTGCGAGCCTGAGGAGTTCGCCGCGGGCCACGTGGGTGGCGCCAAGAACATCCCGTTGGGGCAGTTGCAGGAGCGCCTGCCGCAGGTGGCCAAGAACAAGGCCGTGCCCATCATCCTCGTCTGTGCCAAGGGCGCGCGCGCCTCGCGGGCTGCAGGCATCGCCAAGGGCCTGGGCTACGAGAAGGCGCAGGCGCTGGCCGGCGGCCTGGCCGCTTGGCGCGAGGCCAACCTGCCGGTTGAAAAGGCCTGAGGCGCCCGCATCTACCAGCATTGTTCGTTACGCAGAAAGGTCGCCGTCCCATGCAAGCCGTGAAGATGTACACCACCGCCGTGTGCCCCTACTGCATCCGCGCCAAGCAGTTGCTGAAGCTGAAGGGTGTGGAGCAGATCGAGGAAATCCGCGTGGACACCGACCCCGCCGCGCGCCAGCACATGATGGAGATCACCGGCCGGCGCACCGTGCCGCAGATCTTCATTGGTGACACCCACGTCGGTGGACACGACGACCTCGTGGCCCTGGACAGCCGTGGCGGCCTGGTGCCGCTGCTGGGCGCCTGAGCCTTTGCCGCCATTGGCGCGTTGCATAATGCGCCCCATGTTGCCCGCTGCGGGAGCCTCTCCCGGGCGGGCTTTGTTTTGACCGAAAGACCGAGACCACCATGGCCGAAGAAACCCCCGTGTTCCAGATTCAGCGCGTGTACCTGAAGGACCTGTCGCTGGAGCAGCCCAATTCGCCCGCGATCCTGCTGGAGCAGGAGCAGCCCAGCGTGGACATCCAGCTGGGGGTCGAGGCCACACCCGTGGTCGAAGGCATCTTTGAAGTGGCCGTGACCGCCACCGTGCAGACCAAGATCAAGGACAAGACTGTGTTCCTGGTGGAGGCCAAGCAGGCCGGCATCTTCGAGATCCGCAACGTGCCCGAGGACCAGATGGGCGCCATCATCGGCATTGCCTGCCCCCAGATCATCTACCCCTACCTGCGCGGCAACGTGGCCGACACCGTGACGCGTGCGGGCTTTCCGCCCGTGCACCTGGCCGAGATCAACTTCCAGGCCATGTACGAGCAGCAACAGGCCGCAGCCGCCGAGGCTGCCACCAGCACGGCCCAGTAAACGGCTTCTTGGTCGTAACGGGTGTTAGAGCTGTTTCAGACTCTAGCGCCCGCCTGATAAGCGCGAGTAGCTATGAAAATAGTAGTCCTTGGCGCGGGCGCCTGGGGCACTGCCCTGGCCATGAGCGCGGCTGCGCACGCAGCCTGCCATGAGGTGACGCTGTGGGCCCGTGACGCACAGCAGGCGCAGGCCATGCAGGCGAAGCGGCAGAACCAGCGCTACCTGCCCGGCCTTGCGTTCCCGCCCGGCCTGCACGTGGCGTCGGGTGACATGGGCGCGCTGGCCGCGGACGCCGACCTCGTCGTCGTCGGCACGCCCATGGCGGCGCTGCGCGGCATGCTGGAACGGCTGGACGGCTGCGCGGCGCCCATCGCGTGGCTGTGCAAGGGCTTCGAGGCCGGCACGGGGCTGATGGCGCATGAAGTGTGCGCGCAGGTCGCACCGCGGCTGCACAGTGGTGTGTTCAGCGGCCCCAGCTTCGCCCAGGAGGTCGCCACCGCCCAGCCCACGGCCATGGTGGCCGCCAGCCCCCGTGCCACGGTGCGCGATGCGCTGGTGCTGGCCTTCCACGGGCCCGCATTGCGCGTATACGCCAGCGAGGACATCGTAGGCGTGGAAGTCGGCGGTGCGGTCAAGAACGTATTGGCGATTGCCACCGGCCTGTGCGACGGGCTGCAACTGGGGCTGAATGCGCGTGCGGCATTGATTACCCGCGGTTTGGCGGAAATGACCCGCTTAGGCCTTGCCCTGGGCGCGCGGCCCGAGACCTTCATGGGCCTGTCGGGCCTGGGGGATCTGGTGTTGACTGCTACGGGCGACCTGTCGCGCAACCGCCGTGTGGGGTTGTTGCTGGCCGAGGGGCGGACCTTGGCACAGGCGGTGGAGTCGCTGGGCCATGTGGCTGAGGGGGTGTACAGCGCCCGCACCGTGGTACAGCGCGCGCGCGCGGTGGGCGTTGAGATGCCTATTGCGGAGTGTGTCGTGGCGCTGCTCGACGGTGAACTGCGCGCTGCCGAGGCGGTGGCCCGGCTCATGGAGCGCGAGCCTACCGTCGAGCGCCATTGATGCGCACACATCTCCCGTGAACAGCAAAAAGCGGCCCGCAGGCCGCTTTTTGTCGTGCGCGGTTCAGGGTGCGTGGGTCACACGACACCGAACAGCATCAGCAGCAAAACGATACTCAGCGGGACACCCAGAAGCCAAAGAATGATCGGCATGTACGCCTCCTATAGGGATGGTTGAAACATGCCTTCACCTTAGCGATGGGCCAGACGCCCCGATGTCCGTCCAGGCTGCCACGCCGCGTAGGTCATCGCGGTCCTGTGCTTGTGCGAGTGCGCCTACGCCTACGCACGGACTGCCGCCGCGCGCGGTCTCAGAACTCCAGGTTGTCGATCAGCCGCGTGCTGCCCAGGCGTGCCGCGCCCAGCGCCACCAGCGTACCGGCGGCTGCGCCTGCAGCGGGGGGCTGAAGATCGTGGCGCTGGCGCACGGTGAGGTAGTCGGGCGCCCAACCTTGCTGCGCCAGGGTCTGCAGGGCCTGTTGTTCCAGGGCGGCCAGCGGGGGGGCGCCGGGTGCCTGCGCCGCCTGGGCCAGCGCGCGCAGCGCCGCGGACAGTTGCACGGCCTGGACGCGCTCGGCGGTGCTCAGGTAGCCGTTGCGTGAGCTCAGGGCCAACCCATCGTCGGCGCGGGCCGTCTCGCCTGCCACCACCTCTACGGGCAGCGCGAACTGCTGCACCATGCGGCGGATCACCATGAGCTGCTGGTAGTCCTTCTTGCCGAACACGGCCGTGCCGCCGCCGCTGGCGAAGAACACTGCGGAAAACAGCTTCATGACCACGGTGCACACGCCCGTGAAGAAGCCTGGGCGGAAATGCCCTTCCAGGATGTCGGCCAGTTGCGGGTCGGGCTGCAGCTTGAAGGTCTGGGGCTCGGGGTAGAGATCGCTCTCGCGCGGCGCGAAGACGATGTCGCAGCCCGCGGCCTCCAGCTTGGCGCAATCGGCCTCCCAGGTGCGGGGGTAGCTGTCGAAGTCCTCGTGCGGGAGGAATTGCAGGCGGTTCACAAAAATGCTGGCGACCAGCACGTCGCCCAGCGGCCGGGCCTGGCGCACCAGGGCGATGTGGCCGTCGTGCAGATTGCCCATGGTGGGCACGAAGGCGGGGCGCTTGCCGGGGCGGCCTGCGCCGGGATGCGCGGCGATGGCGGCGCGCAGTTCGGGAATGGTGCGGACGGTGATCATGGGTGAAGGTGTTTGGTCAGTTCCAGGCGTGCAGTGCGTCGTCGGGAAAGCGCCCTTGCTTGACGGCCTGCACATAAGCCTCGATGGCGCCGCGCACGCTGCCCGCATCCCGCATGAAGTCGTGCACGAACTTCGGGTTCTTGCCCAGGTTGATGCCCAGCATGTCGTGCATCACCAGCACCTGGCCGGCCGTGCCGCTGCCCGCGCCGATGCCGATGGTGTGGCAGCGTGGCAGGGCCTGCGTGAGGTCGCGTGCCAGGGGAGTCGGCACCATCTCCAGCACCAGCATGGCGGCGCCGGCGTCCTGCAGCTCCAGTGCCTGGCGGCGCAGCTGCTGGGCGGCCTGGTCGCCCTTGCCCTGCACACGGTAGCCGCCCAGGGCGTGCACCGTCTGCGGGGTGAGGCCCAGGTGCGCGCACACGGGCACGCCGCGCTCCACAAGGAACTGCACCGTGGGCGCGGTCCAGCCGCCGCCTTCGAGCTTGACCATGTGGGCGCCCGCCTGCATGAGCTGGCAGGCACTGCGCAGCGCTTGCTCGCGGCTCTCGGCATAGCTGCCGTAGGGCAGGTCGGCGATCAGCCAGGCCGTGCCCTGTACGCGGTGCAGGCCGCGTGCCACGCTGGCCGTGTGGTAGGCCATGTGCTCCAGCGTCACGCCCACGGTGCTGGGCAGGCCCTGGCAGACCATGCCCAGCGAATCGCCCACCAGGATGCACTCCACACCCGCCGCATCGGCCACGGCTGCGAAGGTGGCGTCGTAGGCGGTGAGCATGGTGATCTTCTCGCCCGTCTCGCGCATCTGCGCCAGGCGGGGCAGGCTCACGGGGCGTCTCTGGGGCAGCGGCGACGCGGGCGGCAGCGTGCCATAGGGCGTGCCGGCGGTGGGGGAGTCGGTCATGGCGCTTGGGATCCGTCGGGTTGCAAAAGTGCGGCGAGTCTATGCGATGCGGCTATGCTTGCCCCATGACGACGAGAGACTTGTTTGGCGCCGACGCACTCGCGGCGCTGGCCCGTGCCGATGTGGACCGCGCCCTGCAGGAAGACGTGGGCAGCGGCGACCTGACGGCCGGCCTGATCGACCCCGCGCGCCGCGTGCGTGCGCGCATCCTGGCGCGCGAAGCCGCCGTGATCTGCGGCGCTCCTTGGGTCGAGGCTGCGCTGCGTGCGCTGGACCCCGGTGTGACGCTGACCTGGCATGTGGCCGAGGGCGCGCGCTGCGCTACCGACCAGGTGGTATTGGAGATTGAAGGCCAGGCGCGCGCGCTGCTGAGCGCCGAGCGCACGGCGCTCAACTTCCTGCAGCTGCTGTCGGCCGTAGCCACCAAGACGCGCACCTATGTGGATGCCGTGGCCGGCACCCGCGCCCACATCGTGGACACGCGCAAGACACTGCCGGGCCTGCGCCTGGCGCAGAAGTACGCCGTGCGCACAGGCGGTGGCACCAACCATCGCATCGGCCTGCACGATGCCGTGCTCATCAAGGAAAACCACATCGCTGCCGCCGGCGGCGTGACGGCGGTGCTGCGGGCCGCCCAGGCGGTGGCTGCGCAGGCTGCATTCATCGAGATCGAGGTGGAAACGCTGGCGCAGCTGCAGGAGGCGCTCGATGCGGGCGCGACGATGGTGCTGCTGGACAACATGCCGCTGGCACAACTGCGCGAGGCCGTGCGCATCAACGCGGCGCATGCGGGCGGGGGCGCCATCCTGGAGATCTCGGGCGGCGTCACGCTGGAAGGCCTGCGTGCGCTGGCCGAGACGGGCGTGGACCGCATCTCCATCGGCACGCTGACCAAGGATGTGAAGGCCACGGATTTCTCCATGCGCCTGCAGGAATTGGCCTGACACGGCGTAGCGTCTTCCAAGGCGCGACAATCGATTCCCCCTCGTGAAGCCGTCGCGTCCCGGCGGCGAGAGCATTGCCATGAATACGACCGCCATCAAGGACGTCGAGTACGAACAGCCCCTCGCGGGCGCGGACGGCGCCACCTGCTCCACCAAGCACGCCTGGGCGCGTGTGCCGCCCGAATTATCGCCCGCCGAGCGTGCGGCGCTCAAGGACAAGATCCGCCGCCTGCTGAAAGAGAAGAACGCGGTGATGGTGTCGCACTACTACGTGCACCCGGACCTGCAGGATCTGGCCGAGGAAACCGGCGGCATCGTCAGCGATTCGCTGGAGATGGCGCGCTTTGGCCGCGACCACGCGGCGCAGACACTGGTGGTGAGCGGCGTGCGCTTCATGGGCGAGACGGCCAAGATCCTCAGCCCCGAGAAGACCGTGCTCATGCCCGACCTGGACGCGACCTGCTCGCTGGACCTGGGCTGCCCCATCGACGAGTTCAGCGCTTTCTGCGACCAGCACCCCGACCGCACGGTGGTGGTCTACGCCAACACCAGCGCCGCCGTGAAGGCGCGTGCCGACTGGCTGGTCACGTCCAGCTGCGCGCTGGACATCGTGCGTGCGCTCAAGGATGCGGGCCAACGAATCCTGTGGGCCCCCGACCGCCACCTGGGCGCCTACATCGAGCGCGAAACGGGCGCCGACATGGTGTTCTGGAACGGTGCATGCATCGTGCACGACGAGTTCAAGGCGCTGGAGTTGGAGTTGCTCAAGAAGGAACACCCGCAAGCCAAGGTGCTCGTGCACCCCGAGAGCCCGCCCGAGGTCGTGGCCCTGGCCGACGCCGTGGGTTCGACGTCCGCCATCCTCCAGGCTGCGCGTGAAATGGACGCGCGCGAGTTCATCGTCGCCACCGACAACGGCATGATGCACAAGCTGCGCAGGCTCAACCCCGGCAAGACCTTCCACGAGGCCCCCACCGCCGGCAACAGCGCCACCTGCAAGAGCTGCGCGCATTGCCCCTGGATGGCCATGAACGGACTGGCCGACGTGGCGCGCGTGCTGGAGACCGGCGCCAACGCCATCCATGTGGACCCCGCGCTGATCCCGCGCGCGCGCCAACCCATCGACCGCATGCTGGCCTTCACCGCGGCGCTCAAGAGCGGACAGCCCGCGGGTGCGCTGGTGCCGCATTTCGGGGCGGCATAGCGCTTTTGTTTTGATAGCTGCTGGCGCTTGATGGATAAGCGCTGGAGGCCGATTTGACACTCACTGCCCTGATCGACTTCGCCGACCCGCGCGAGAGCGCCGGGCCGCGTTTGCGCCATGCCTTCGGTGCGCCGCGTGCCACGCTCGTGGCCCAGGCCCCGCACGAGGTGCGCGGCGTACTCGACGCCGTGGAGGCCGCCGCGCGCGCGGGCGCCTGGGTGGTAGGCCAGCTGCGCTACGAGGCCGCGCCCGCGTTCGACGCGGCCCTGCGCACGCACGAGGCCGATGGCCCGCTGGCCTGGTTCGCGGTGTTCGATGCGCCGCGGCCCTGGGACGGCGGCCTGGAGCCCGGCGAGGCCCGGGTGCAGTGGCGGGACGGGATCGCGCGGCCCGCGTTCGATGCGGCCATTGCGCGCATCCGCGACGCCATTGGCGCGGGCGAGTGCTACCAGGTCAACTTCACGGCGCCGCTCACGGGCGCCTGGCAGGGCGAGGCGCGGGCCCTGTTCGCGGCGCTGCGCCGCGCGCAGCCGGGTGGCTACGGTGCCTTCCTCGACATGGGCGCGGAGCAGACGCTCTCCGTCTCGCCCGAGCTGTTCTTCGACTGGCGCGGCGGCAGCCTGCTCGCGCGGCCCATGAAGGGCACGGCCCCGCGCGGCGCCACTCCCGCAGAGGACGAGGCCCTGGCCGCGCAACTGCGCGCCAGTCCCAAGGAGAGGGCCGAGAACGTGATGATCGTGGACCTGCTGCGCAACGACCTCTCGCGCGTGGCCGAGCCGCACAGCGTGCGCGTGCCGCGCCTGTTCCATACCGAGCAGCTGCCCACCGTGTGGCAGATGACGTCCGACGTGGTGGCGCGCACGCGCGCGGGCACGCGCCTGGCCGACGTGTTCGGCGCGCTGTTCCCCTGCGGCTCGGTCACCGGCGCGCCCAAGGTGCGTGCCATGCAGCTCATCCAGGAGCTCGAGGCCGCGCCGCGCGGCGTGTACTGCGGCGCCGTGGGCGTGGTACGGCCCGACGGCGCGGGGGGCGTGGCCGCCACCTTCAACGTGCCCATCCGCACCGTGGCGCTGCGCGGAGCGCAGGCCGTATGCGGCATCGGCAGCGGCATCACCTGGGGATCGGAGGCCGGGGCCGAATGGCGCGAGTGGGGCGCCAAGCGCGCCTTCGTGGAGCGCGCGAGCGAGCCATTCGAGCTGCTCGAAACCTTGGCGCTCGACGCGGGAGCGCTGCGCCACCGTGCCGAGCATCTGGCGCGCATGGCGGCCGGGGCCGCGCATTTCGGCGTACCGTGGGATGCGGCGCGCGTGCAGGCCTGCCTCGATGCCCTGTGCGCCGCCCACCCCGAGGGGCTGTGGCGCGTGCGTCTGCTGCTCGATGCGCAGGGCGCGCCGCGTGCCGAGGCCTTTGTGCTGCAACCCACGGCCGAGCCCGTGGTGCTGACGCTGGCCGCGCAGCCCTTCCTGCACGCGCACAGCGAATTCGCGCGCCACAAGACCACGCGCCGCGCGCACTACGCGGCCTTTGCGCCGCCGCAGGGCGTTTTCGACACCGTGCTGTGGAACGAGGCGGGGGAGATCACCGAGTCCACCTTCGGCAACATCGCCGCGTTGCTGGACGGCCGCTGGATCACGCCGCCGCTCGCCTGCGGCCTGCTGCCCGGCGTAGGGCGCGCCGTGGCGTTGCGCGAAGGCCGCGTGCAGGAGGGCCTGCTGCGCGTGCAGGACCTGCCGCGCGTACAGGCCTGGGCCTTCGTCAACAGCCTGCGCGGTTGGCTGGCGGCACGGCTGGATGGATCGGTCTAGCTTGAAGAGGCGGTTTAGAGCCGTTCTTTCACATAGCTCGGCCGGTCCATGTCCACGATCTCCACGCTGAGTTGCACCAGCACGCCCGCGGGGCGGGGCGTGAGGCGGCGCAGCACGCCGGCCACGCGTTCCGAGAGGTCTTTCTTGGCCTCGGGTGTGCGGCCTGACAGCAGGCGCAGCTGCGCATGCACAAAGGCGCGGTGGGCCGGCGCGGTGCCCACTTCGAACTGCGGCACCGCCGTGATGCGGCTTTTGAGGTCGGCCTCGTCGGCCAGCTCGGGGCTGGCGCAGACGGCGGCGTTGAGCTCGGTCAGCGCCTGGGCTTCGGGGAAGCCGGCAAGGTTGCGGGAGTATTCGACGATCAGGTGGGGCATGTCGGGTCTCTGGTGGGTGAAAAATTTCAGGACAGCTCGAGCGTACAGCCATCGCCGAGCGCGTCGCGCCACACGCGCACGCGGCTGGGTGGGGGCTGCATGTCGGACAGGGCTTCGGCGATGAAGCGGCAGAGGTTTTCGAGCGTGGGCGCGCCCAGGCCCGGCACCTCGTCGAGCAGGTGGTGGTCGAGCCTCTCGCGTAGCACCGCCAGGCGTTGGCGCAGGTAGCCCAGGTCTTGCACCATGCCGGTGGCGGGGTCGAGCGGCCCCGTGAGCGAGACCTCGGCGTGGTAGGTGTGGCCGTGGATGCGGCGGCTGCCCTCGGCCTCGATCTCGCGGCGCAGGGTGTGGGCCGCGTCGAAGAAGATGCGCTGGTGGACGGTGAACTGCATGGTGTTTGAGGGGGTCAGCGGATGCCGGTGAGCTTGTGGGTCTGCAGGCTCAGGCGCCACGCGGGGCGCTGCATGCAGAGATCGATGCACAGCGCGATGTGGGCCGCCTGGTTGGGGCCGTCCATGGGCTGCAGGAAGCGGTGGCTGAAATGGCCTGCGGTTTCGAGCGCGTCAAGATCCAGGCCGCGCTGGGGCCAGACCAGCTTGAGCTCTTGGCCCTCGCGTTGCACCCACTCGGCACCCGCCTTGGGGCTGATGCACAGCCAGTCGATGCCGGGCGGCGCGGCGATGGTGCCGTTGCTCTCGACAGCGATGCGAAAGCCCTCGGCATGCAGTGCGTCGATGAGCGGCGCATCCACCTGCAGCAGCGGCTCGCCGCCCGTGAGCACCACCAGGCGGTGCGCGCGGTCTTGCGCGGGCCACTGCGCGGCGATGGTGCGCGCCAGCGTGCTTGCGTCGGCAAACTTGCCACCCAGCGTGCCGTCGGTGCCCACGAAGTCGGTGTCGCAGAAGCGGCAGATGGCGCTTGCGCGGTCTTGCTCGCGGCCGCTCCAGAGGTTGCAGCCCGCGAAGCGGCAGAACACGGCGGGCATGCCGGCCTGGCCGCCCTCGCCCTGCAAGGTGTAGAAGATTTCCTTGACGCTGTAGCTCATGCCGTCCTCCCTGCGCGCGGCGCCAGTTCGGCAAGCGCGTGCAGCAAGCGTGCCACATCGGCCTGGGTGTGGGCGGCCGACAGCGCGATGCGCAGCCGCGCCGTGCCCTCGGGCACGGTGGGCGGTCGAATGGCGGGCACCCACAGGCCGCGCGCGCGCAGGCCCTCCATCACGGCCAGGGCTTCGTCGTTGGGGCCTATCACCAGGGCCTGCACGGCCGTGCGCGACTCGCCCAGCTGCCAGTGCGTGCCCTGCAGTAGCGGCGCCAGGCCGACGCGCAGCTGTGCAATGCGCGCGGCCAGGTGCTCGCGGCGCCAGCCCTCGGCGGCAATCACGCGCAGGCTGGCCTGCAGTGCGCGCGCCAGTAGCGCGGGCGCGGCGGTGGCAAAGATGTAGCTGCGTGTTTTTTGCACCAGCCACTCGATGAGCGCGTCGGGCCCCGCAACGAAGGCCCCCGCCACGCCCGCGGCCTTGCCCAGCGTGGCCATGTACAGCATGCGCGGCGAGGCTGCTGCGCCGGTCAGGCCCGCCTCGGCCAGCGTGCCGCGCCCTTCGGGGCCCAGCACGCCGAAGCCGTGGGCGTCGTCGATCAGCAGCAGCGCATCGTGCCGCTCGCACAGCGCCAGCAGCGCGCGCACGTCGGCCACGTCGCCGTCCATGCTGAATACGGCGTCGGTGATCACCAGCTTGCGCCGCGCGGGGCTGGCCGCCAGCAGGCGGCCCAGCGCGGCCAGGTCGGCATGCGGGTAGCGGTGCACCGTGGCACGCGACAGGCGGGCGCCGTCGATCAGGCAGGCGTGGTTGAGCTCGTCAGAAAACAGCGCGTCGCCCGCGCCCACCAGCGCGGGCACGATGCCCACATTGGCCGCAAACCCCGCGTAGAAGTACAGCGCGCGCGGCAGTTGCACGAAGCGCGCCAGGTCTTCTTCAAGCGCGGCATTGGCCTGGCTGTGGCCGCTGACCAGCGGCGAGCCGCCCGAGCCCACGCCAAACTCGCGCGTGGCCGCGCAGGCGGCCTCGGCCAGCGCCCGGTGGCTGGCCAGGCCCAGGTAGTCGTTGCTGCAAAACGCCAGCATGGGGGCGCCGTCCACCAGCAGGTGGGCGCCTTGCGCGGGCACCACGGCGCGGCGGCGCCGACGCAGGTGGGCGGCGTCCAGCGCTGCGATGCGTGCGGGGAACTCATCGATCCAGGAGGTCATGTCCAGTCAGGGGGCAAGTGGTAGAGCGCGGCAAGGGCGCGTGCGTCGGGCTGGGGCTGGTGCGGCAGCTCGGCCAGCAGCGGCGCGCCCAGGTACTGGCGCAGCCAGGCGATGTTGTCGTCGGGCGCCAGCATGTGCGGATCCACCCGGTTGGCAACCCAGCCCGCCAGCGTCAGGCCGCGCGCGCGAATCGCTTCGGCGGTGAGCGCGGCATGGTTCAGGCAGCCCAGGCGCAGGCCCACCACCAGCACCACGGGCAGGCCCAGGGCCTGGGCCAGGTCGGCGCCGGTCTCGGTGTCGGACAGCGGCACGAGAAAGCCGCCCGCGCCCTCGACCACCACGGCGTCGGCCAGCCCGGTCAGTTGCTGGTAGCTGTGCATGATGCCCGGGATGCTGATGCGCACCCCGGCGCGCGCGGCCGCGATGTGCGGCGACAGCGGGTCGGGCAGCAGCACGGGGTTGTCCAGCGCGGGCGGCACGGCCACGGTGGAGGCGGCGCGCAGGGCGATGGCGTCTTCGTTGGCCAGCTGGCCGCCGTGCAGATCGGCGCCCGCGGCCACGGGCTTCATGCCCACCACGCGTGGGTGATGGCGCGCCAGCGCGTGCAGCAGCGCGGCAGACGCCAGGCTTTTGCCCACGCCTGTGTCGGTGCCGGTGACGAATAAACCCCAAGTCATGGCAGATGCTCCTGGGCCGGGGTGCTGGCCCCGGTTTCCTCGGCCAGCGTGGCGTTCAGCGCGGCCAGTGCGTTGACGGCCAGGTGCTGCACGGCCTCGTCGTCCAGCACGTAGGGCGGCATGGCATACAGCGTGGTGCCAATGGGCCGCAGCAGCAGGCCGCGCGCCATGGCGTGGCGGTGGTAGCGGCGGGCGAAGTCGGGCAGGGTGGTGTGCACGTCCCAGGCCCAGATCATTCCCTGGCGGCGCGCATGGCGCACGCGCGGGTGCTGCGCCAGCGGCACGCAGGCCGCGTCGATGGCTCGCGCCAGATGCACGTTGCGCGCCAGCGCATCGGTCTGCTCGAACAGCTCCAGCGTGGCCAGCGCAGCGCGGCAGGCCAGCGGGTTGCCGGTGTACGAGTGCGAGTGCAAAAAGCCGCGCGCCACGTCGTCGTCGTAGAAGGCGGCGTAGATGTCATGCGTGGTCAGCACCGCCGACAGCGCCAGCGTGCCACCCGTCAGCCCTTTGGACAGACAAATGAAGTCCGGCCGTATGCCCGCCTGCTGGTGCGCAAACATGCTGCCCGTGCGGCCAAAGCCCACGGCGATCTCGTCGGCCACCAGGTGCACCTCGTAGCGGTCGCACAGCGCGCGCGCCTGGCGCAGGTATTCGGCGTCGTGCATGGCCATGCCGGCCGCGCACTGCACCAGCGGCTCCAGGATCAGCGCGGCGGTGGTGGCGTGGTGCTCGGCCAGCCAGGCCTCGAGCGCGGCGGCGGCGCGTAGGGCTACTTCACGCGCCGATTCGCCAGGCTGCGCGGCCCGCGCATCGGGGCTGGGCGCGGTGGCGGCCAGGCGCACCAGCGGCGCGTAGGCCGTGCGGAACAGGGCAATGTCGGTCACGGCCAGCGCGCCCACGGTTTCGCCGTGGTAGCCGCCGGCCAGCCCCACGAAGCGGCTCTTGTCCGGGCGGCCCTGGTTGCGCCAGTAGTGCGCGCTCATCTTGAGGGCGATCTCGGTGGCGCTGGCGCCGTCGCTGCCATAAAACGCATGGCCCAGGCCCGTGAGGGCGGCCAGGCGCTCGGACAGCTCCACCACCGGCGCGTGCGTGAAGCCTGCCAGCATCACATGGTCAAGCCGCGCCAGCTGGTCGGCCAGTGCCGCCTGGATGTGCGGGTGGCCGTGGCCGAACAGATTGACCCACCAGGAGCTGATGCCGTCCAGATAGCGCCGGCCGTCGCTGCCATACAGCCAAGGCCCCTGGGCGCGCGCGATGGGCACGGGCGGCTCGGCCTCGTGGCGCTTCATCTGCGTGCAGGGGTGCCAGACGCTGGCCAGGCTGCGCGCGGCGAGGGTGTCGGTGGTTTGGGTGGTGGCCTGCACGGCGGTAACCCTAGAAACGGCAGTTGGGCGCGCTTGCCAGCGCCGTGATCGACGTGGCAGGCAAGGCGCGACGACGCGGCGGGCTCATGCCCGCAAGAAGGAGCAACGCCGCATGGCGCGGCGAGCGCGGTGCTGGCGAGTGCGTAGCGCGCTCACCACGCAGGTGAGTCGTGCCGAAGCGGCAAAAGTCAATACACATGCGGCTTTCCTGATGGTGGCAAGCGGTCAACTGCCGTTTCTAGGGTCAGAGCGCCTGCGTGGGGACGTGGTGGCGCAGCTCGGTCTGGCGGTTTTTGTCATCGACAAACACCAGTTGCGGCTGATGCGCGGCGACATGGTCTTCGTGCACCTGGGCAAACGCGGCAATGATGAGCAGGTCGCCCACGGCGGCGCGGCGCGCGGCCGAGCCGTTCACCGAGATCATGCCGCTGCCGCGCTGGCCCTTGATGGCGTAGGTGACGAAGCGCTCGCCGTTGTCGATGTTCCAGATGTGGATCTGCTCGTTCTCGGCGATGTTGGCCGCGTCGAGCAGGTCTTCGTCGATGGCGCAGGAGCCTTCGTAGTGCAGCTCGCAATGGGTGGCGGCCACGCGGTGGATCTTGGACTTGAGCAGGGTGCGGAACATGGGGGCAAATCTCCTTGAACGTGAAAAACGTGGGGGCGGTGGCGCGGCGTTCTATCGCACCGGCGGCACCAGGATGGTGGGGGCGGCCGGGGCGGCCATGCCCGGCCAGTCGCGGCTGAAGTGCAGGCCGCGGCTTTCATGGCGCATTTGCGCGCTGCGCACGATCAGGTCGGCCACCTGCACCAGGTTGCGCAGCTCCAGCAGGTCGCGCGAGATGTGGAAGTGCGCATAAAACTCGTGAATCTCATCCTGCAGCAGCGCAATGCGGTGCGCCGCGCGCTCCAGGCGTTTGTTGGTGCGCACGATGCCCACGTAGTCCCACATGAAGCGGCGCAGTTCGTCCCAGTTGTGGGAGATGACCACCGACTCATCGGCGTCCTGCACGCGGCTGTCGTCCCAGCGCGGCAGCGCCGGAATCTGCGCGCGGGGTGCGGCCGCGATGGCCTGCGCCGCCGCGCGGGCAAACACCATGCATTCGAGCAGCGAGTTGCTGGCCAGGCGGTTGGCGCCGTGCAGGCCGGTGCAGGCCACCTCGCCCACGGCGTGCAGGCCGGGCAGGTCGGTGCGGCCGGACAGGTCGGTCAGCACGCCGCCGCAGGTGAAGTGCGCCGTGGGCACCACGGGAATGGGCTGGCGCGTGATGTCGATGCCCAGGCGGGCGCAATGCGCCAGGATGTTGGGGAAGTGCTCGTGCAAAAAGGCCGGGCTTTGGTGCGAGATGTCCAGGTGCACACAGTCCAGGCCGTGCTTTTTCATCTCGAAGTCGATGGCGCGCGCCACCACGTCGCGCGGGGCCAGCTCGGCGCGCGCATCGTGCTGGGGCATGAAGCGCGTGCCCCCGGCCGATGGCGGCAGCAGCAGCCGCCCGCCCTCGCCGCGCACGGCCTCGCTGATCAGGAAGGACTTTTCGTGCGGGTGGTACAGCCCCGTGGGGTGGAACTGGATGAACTCCATGTTGCCCACCCGGCAGCCCGCGCGCCATGCCGCGGCAATGCCGTCGCCCGTGGCGGTGTCGGGGTTGGTGGTGTACAGGTACACCTTGCCCGCGCCGCCGGTGGCCAAAATGGTGTGCGGCGCGCAAAAGGTCAGCACCTGGTCGGTGGCCTCGTCCAGCGCGTACAACCCCAGGCAGCGCGTCTGGCCAGGCAGGCCTAGCTTGGCGCTGGTGATCAGGTCCACCAGCGTGTGGTGCTCAAATACCGTGATGCCGGGCGTGGCGCGTACCACGTCGATCAGCGTTTTTTGCACGGCGGCGCCCGTGGCGTCGGTGGCGTGCACGATGCGCCGCGCGCTGTGGCCGCCTTCGCGCGTCAGGTGCAGCGCGCCGCCTTCCTGCGAAAAAGGCACGCCCAGGCCCTGCAGCCAGCGAATGGCGGCGGGCGCGCTTTCCACCACGAAGCGCGTGGTGGCCAGGTCGCACAGGCCGGCGCCGGCTTCCAGGGTGTCTTCGATGTGCGCGGCAAAGCTGTCGTCGTCGGCCAGCACGGCGGCAATGCCGCCCTGGGCCCAGCCGCTGGAGCCGTCTTGCAGCTGGCGCTTGGTGATCACGGCCACGCGGTGCGTGGGCGCCAGGTGCAGCGCGGCAGACAGGCCCGCCAGGCCGCTGCCTACGATGAGAACGTCGAAGTCATGGGATGCCATAGAAGGTATCAGTTGCCGTTGAGACGGGCGCTGCGCCATGCCAGGGCCACCGTGGAACTGGCTTCGCCAGGCCGCCGGTGGCGTCCCCCTCCCGCGCAGCGAGAGAGGGGGAAGCGGCGCAGCCGCTCAGGGGGTGTCATACGGGTGTATAGGCCAGGCGCACGTAAATCGGTGCGAACGCCTCGGCCTGGGTGATTTCGATCAGGGTTTCCTTGGCCAGCTCCAGCAGGGCGATGAAGGTCACCACCAGCACGGTGCTGCCTTTTTCGGGCTGGAACAGGTCTTCAAACGGGGCAAAGCGCCGGCCCTGCAGCGCCTTGAGCACATGGCTCATGTATTCGCGCACCGACAGCTCCTCGCGCGTGATCTTGTGGTGCTGCACCAGCTTGGCGCGTCTGAGGATGTCGCGCCAGGCCTGCTGCAGGTCGGCCAGGTGCACGTCCGGAAAGCGCGGCTGCAGGCTTTGCTCGATGTACACGTTGGCACGCACAAAGTCGCGCCCGTACTGCGGCAGCTGGCCCAGCTGCAGCGCGGCCAGCTTGATCTGCTCGTACTCCAGCAGGCGGCGCACCAGCTCGGCGCGGGGGTCCTCGGGCTCGGCGCTGCCTTCTTGCTTGCGCGGCGGCAGCAGCATGCGCGACTTGATCTCGATGAGCATGGCGGCCATCAGCAAATACTCGGCCGCCAGCTCCAGGTTGCGGCTGCGGATCTCATCCACATAGCCCAGGTACTGGCGCGTGACGTCCAGCATGGGGATGTCCAGGATGTTGAAGTTCTGCTTGCGGATCAGGTACAGCAGCAGGTCCAGCGGGCCCTCGAAGGCCTCCAGGAAAACCTCCAGCGCATCGGGCGGGATGTACAGGTCTTGCGGCAGCGCAAACAGCGGCTCGCCGTACAGGCGCGCCAAGGCCACCTGGTCCACCACCTGGGGCATGCCGTCCTCGGCGGTCGGGGCTGTGCGGGCGCCTGCCATGTGCAAAATTGCTATCTAATCAATAGCTGCCAGCGCTTGCTCTGCGGGGCTGGCAGCATATTTGGCCTATAACGTGGTTTGTCGCGTGCTCAGCCCCGCGTCTGATAGACGTAGGGTTGCTGGGGCACGCGTGCCGCGTTGTATTGCTGCCAGGCTTCGTGGTCCACCTGCTTGTCCCACAGCAGGGCGCGGCCGGCTTGCTGCTGTGCGTCCAGCTCGGGCTTTTGCGCCTTCAGCTGCTTGATGAACTGGGTGGTGTCGGACTCGTAGTCCGGGCGGCGGAAGAAGGACATGGTTCTGGTGGGCGGGTGTTCTTATGGCAACCGGGTATTTTAGCCGCCGGGCGTGAAATCCTCCGCTTCCTGCATGGCGCGCAGCCAGCGCCACAGGGTGGCGCGGCTGACTCCCAGAAGGAGCGCGGCTTCGGCGCGGCGGCCGTTCGATCGCCGCAGCGCCTCGCGCACGCGCTCAGCCGGCGTGCTGCGGGGCGCCAGGGGTGGAGGGCGGGCGGCCGAAGCGTGGGGCAGGGCGAGGGCGGCAACGGGCACGTTCGCCGCCGCCGGCGTGGAGTCGTGCGCATACAGCTCTGGGCAGTCACGCCGCAGCAATTGATAGGGGATGCCGTGGTGGGCGTCGTATTGGGACAGGAAGACGGCGATGCGTTCGGCGAGGTTCTCCAGTTCACGCACGTTGCCAGGCCAGCTGTAGGCCGTCAGGCGCGGCAGCAGCGGGGCCAGTGCTTGGGAGGCGTCGATTTGCGATCCCAGGCGTGACAGGCAGCGCTCGACAAGAGGCGTTGCCAGGGCGGGAATATCTTCGGGCCGCGCACGCAGCGGTGGCAGCGCTAGGCGCAGGGTGTTCAGTCGGTAGTACAGGTCCTGGCGAAAGCGCTGCTGCGCGATCAGCTCGGGCAGCGGCTGGTGCGTAGCGGCTATCACGCGGATGTCGATGGGGATAGGTGCGGTGCCGCCCAGGCGCATGATTTCGCGCTCCTGCAGCACGCGCAGCAGGCGCGTTTGCAGCGGCAGCGGCATGTCTCCGATCTCGTCCAGGAACAGGGTGCCGGTGTGCGCCGCCTCGAACAGGCCGCGCTTGCCGCCGCGGCGCGAGCCGGTGAATGCGCCCTCGTCGTAGCCGAACAGCTCGCTCTCCAGCAGAGATTCGGGGAAGGACGCGCAGTTCACCGCCACGAAGGGCCGGCCCGCGCGCGGGCTCTCGTTGTGCATGGCCTGGGCAAACACCTCCTTGCCCACGCCGCTCTCGCCCGTGACCAGCACGTTCAGGTCGGTGCGCGCAAACCGCCGCGCGCTGGCTACGGCCTCGTGCAGCGCCGGGCTGTCGCCCTGCAGGCTGGCGAAGTTGTGGCGCGCCGCGTGCTGCTGGCGGCGCTGCAGCATGCGCAGGCTGGTGTCGGCCGCTTCGATGGTGCGCGCGTCGTACAGGGTGAGGGCGGCGCCCACGATCTCGCCGTGCTCGCGGATCGCCGTGCGGTGTGCCACCCAGTCGCGCTGTGCCAGGCGCGTGGCCACGGCGCGATCTTCCTGCCCAGTCTCCAGCGTGGCGCGCAGCGACAGCGCAGGCTCCAGCGCCTCCAGCGTCTGGCCTTCCAGCCGCCGGCCGGCCGCTCCCAGCAACTGCTGCATGGGCGGATTGACAGCGATGATGCGGCCGCGCTGGTCCACCGCTACCACGGCCTCCTGCAGGTTGTGCAGCACGCTCTGCAACTGCTCGTAGCGCCCCGCCTCCAGGCGTGCCAGGCGCGCCAGTTCCAGCGCGTCGTCGAAGCCCTTGCGGATGCTGGCCAGCGAATAGGCCAGCAGGCCATGCAGGCCGGCCTCCTGCGCCAGTTCCACCACCAGGCTGGACCCCACGATCACCTGGTAGCCCGCGCGCCGCAGCGCCTCGAAGCGCTGGCGCGCGTCGTCGGGCGTCTGGTAGGCGTGCTGGCTGATCTCGATGTTCAGCAGGTCCTTCACCGCGTCCAGCTCGGGAATGGTGTGGCCGTACATCACCACGCCCACGCGGTCGGCGACGCGCCGCGCCTTGATCAGCGCCTGCAGCAGGTCGAAGCCCGTGAGCTGGATGGTCGCCACCGGCGCATGCAGCCCAGCGCGCAGGATGCTGGCGTTGGAGCCCGCACTCACGAACACGTCCACCACGCCGCGCTCCAGCCGGTCCTGCGCGATGGTGAGCGCGCCGCTGAAGGTGCCGTCCACCACCTCGACGATGGCGCGTCCCGCGTATTCGGCCACCACGGGCACGGCGAACTCGCGGATCTGCCGGTAGCTCAGGAAGCACAGCCGCGGCAGGCCGGGCGGGTAGTTGGTGGGGGCGTTCAGCATGGTGGTGCAACAGTTGCGTGCAACGAATGATACGCCTTGCTGATGTTCCATGAAACGTTTTTGTGCAACGTCGTTGGCACCGAACCATTACGAATCAATGACTTGTACGCGCCTGGCGGGCTGGCACGCCCTATGCAATACCGGGGCAAGCTACGCAACAAAGGAGACATTGTCTTGGCGCTCGAACACATCACCGTGCTGGATCTCACCCACATGCTGTCCGGCCCTTATGGCACCATGCTGCTCGCCGACCTCGGCGCGCGCACCATCAAGGTCGAACCCCCGGGCGCCGGCGAAGGCACGCGCCGCCTGCTGGAGAACGACCCCGCCTATTCGCGCAACGGCATGGGCGCGTACTACCTCACGCTCAACCGCAACAAGGAAAGCGTCTGCGTCGACCTCAAGAGTTCTGCGGGCCGTGAAGTCTTCCTGGACCTGGTGCGCCAGGCCGACGTGGTGTTCGACAACTTCAGCGTGGGCGTGACCCAGCGCCTGGGCGTCGACTACGCCGCGCTGTCGCAGGTCAACCCGCGCATCGTTACCTGCTCGGTCACCGGCTTCGGCCAGACCGGCCCGCAGACCCAGCGCCCCGCCTTCGACCAGGTGGTGCAGGCCATGGGCGGCGGCATGTCGATCACCGGCACGCCCGAGACTGGCCCCATGCGCAGCGGCATTCCCATCGGCGACCTGGGCGGCGGTATGTTCGGCGCCATGGGCGTGCTGGCCGCGCTCGTCGAGCGCGACCACACCGGCCGCGGCCAGCACGTGGACATCTCCATGCTGGACGCGCAGATCTCGCTGCTGAACTACATGGCTACCATGTACTTCATGTCGGGCGAGGTGCCGGCCGGCATCGGCAATGGCCACTTCGTGCACGTGCCCTACAACAGCTACCCCACGGCCGACGGCCACATCATCATCGCCTGCATCGGCGACGCGTTCTTCGAGCGTTTCGTCGAATGCATCGACCTGCCCGCGCTGCGCAAGCCCGAGTACAAGCAGCAGCCCGTGCGCTTCGCCGCCAAGGCCGAGATCGATGCCCTGGTGGCCGAGGTGCTGCGCAAGCAGCCGACCGAATACTGGCTGGAGCAGCTGCGTGCCGCGCGCATCCCCTGCGGCCCGGTGAACAACTTCGCCCGGGCGCTGAGCGACCCGCAGGTGCTGGCGCGCGACATGGTGGTCGAAGTGCCCCTGGCCGACGGCGAACGCCTGCGCATGCCCGGCAACCCGGTCAAGCTGTCGGCCGCCGCCGCGCGCGGCTACACGCCGCCGCCGCGCCTGGGCGAGCAGACCGCCGCGGTGCTGGGCGGCTGGCTGGGCTATTCGGACGAACGCCTCGAAGCCCTGCGCCGCGACGGCGCGGTGGCCTGATCGGGAAGGGCGCCGCCATGGCCGAAACCATCTCCATCACCGACGTATCGCCGCGCGACGGCCTGCAGAACCAGACCGTCCACCTATCCACTGAAGACAAGCTGGAACTGATCGCGCGCCTGGTGGCCGCCGGCGTGAACAGCGTCGAGGCGACCAGCTTCGTCACACCCAAGGCTGTGCCGCAGATGGCCGACGCGGGCGAGCTGGTTCCGCGCATCAGCGCACGCTTCCCGCAACTGCGCACTTCGGTGCTGGTGCCCAACCTCAAGGGGCTGGAGCGCGCGCATGCCGCCGGGGCGCAGGAGGTCGCGGTCGTGCTCTCGGCCACCGAGACCATGAACCGCAAGAACATCAACATGGGCCTGGACGAAGCCACCGAGGTGAGCGCACAGACCGTGCTGGCCGCGCATGACAAGGGCCTGCGCACGCGCGCCTACGTGGCCGTGGCGTTCGAATGCCCTTTCGAGGGCAAGACCCCGCTGGCCGAGGTGGTGCGCCTGGCCACGCGCATGCATGCCACTGGCGCGGGCGAGATCGTCATCGCCGACACCATCGGCGCTGCCTCGCCGCAGAAGGTGCGCGCTCTGTTCGCCGCGCTGCGCGACGTAGTACCCATGGACCGCCTGGCCGTGCACCTGCACGACACGCGCGGCCTGGGAGCCGCCAACGCCTGGGCGGCGCTGGAGGCCGGTGTGCGCCGTTTCGATGCCAGCGTGGGCGGCATCGGCGGCTGCCCGTTCGCGCCCGGCGCGGCCGGCAACCTGGCCACCGAAGACCTGGTGCTGATGGCCGAGACCAGCGGTTTCACCACCGGCCTGTCGCTGGACGCGCTACTGGACGCCGTGGACTTCGCTGAGCAGCAACTGCGGCGCCCGCTGGGCGGTCGCTCCAGCGCCTGGCTGCGGCGCCAGCGTGACAAGCGGCTCGCCGCCGAGCTGCAACCCGCCTGAGCACGCCCGCCGACCCGCCCCCACGCCGCCGGACCATCGCAGCCCGGCCCGAAACCCGTTTTTGCCTTTCACATCAGGAGACACACCATGTCCGACTACTCCACCCTGCATTCGCCCGGCCGCCGTTCGGCCCTGGCGGCCCTCGCCGCCTGGGGTGCCGCACCCCTGGCCTTCGCACAGGACAAGCCCTTCCCGACCAAGCCCGTGACCATCGTCGTGCCGTACTCGGCCGGTGGCGGCACCGACATCGTGGGCCGCCTGATGGCCCAGCGCCTGTCCGAGCTGTGGGGCCAGTCGGTGGTGGTGGACAACCGCACCGGCGCCAACGGGGTGATCGGCTCCAGCTACGTGGCCAAGGCCGCACCCGACGGCTACACCCTGCTGATGGTGGTGGGCTCGCACGTCATCAACCCCGTGCTAATGAGGAGCCTCCCCTACGACACCATGAAGGCTTTCACCCCGGTGACCAACATCGCCACTTCGCCCATGGTGCTGGTGGTGGCCGCCAACGGCTCGTACAAGAAGCTGCCCGACCTGCTGGAAGCCGCGCGCAAGGAAGAAGTGGCCGTGGGCTATTCCGAAGGCCAGACCCGCCTGACGGGCGAGCTGATCCGCCAGTCGGGCAAGCTCAAGCTCACCGGCGTGCCCTACAAGGGTGGCGCGCCCATCATGGTCGACATCATCGGCGGCCACCTGCCGGGCGGCGTGACCAGCGTGCTCACTGCGCTGCCGCACATCCAGTCGGGCAAGCTGCGCGCGTTGGGCGTGGCCGCCGACCAGCGCATGGGTATCTTCCCAGACGCCATGACCTTCAAGGAAGCGGGCCTGGTGGGTGTGGAGTCGCTCAACTGGTATGGCATGTTCGGCCCCGTTGGCCTGCCCGATACCGTGGTCGCGCGCATCAATGCCGATCTGCGCAAGGTCACGTCCGACCCGGCCGTCACCAGGCAGATGCACGACCAGGGCGCCGATATCGTACTCACCCCGCCCGCACAGTTCCGCCGCTTCCTCGAAACCGAGACCCAGAAGTGGGCCCAGGTGGCCCAGCGCGGCGGCATCCAGCCCGAGTGATCCCCCGTGCTGGGGCGGCACCGTGCCGCCCCAGCAGGCAAGCAGAACAACCACGACAGGAGACAAACCATGACACGTATTTCTTACCGGGCCGCCGTATCCACGTTGCCCCGCCGCCTGGCCCTGGGCCTGGGTGCGACCCTGTGCATGGCAGCAGCCAGCGCGCCAGCCCAAGCCGACTATCCCAACAAACCGATCCGACTGATCGTGCCCTTTGCACCCGGCGGTGTGACGGACACCGGAGCACGCGTGGTGGCTGAACGCCTGGGTCAGCGCCTGGGGCAGCAGGTGGTGGTGGATAACCGCCCTGGCGCGTCCGGCAACATCGGAACCCAGCAGGCTGCTACGGCTGCGCCCGACGGCTACACCCTCGTGGTGGGCTTCGACGGCACGATGGTCATCAACCCCCATGTCTTCGCCAAGGTGCCGTTCGACACGCTCAAGGATTTCTCTCCTGTGAGCAAGATCGGTGACGCCGCCCTGGTCATCGTGACTCATCCCTCGGTGCCAGCCAAGAACTTCAGCCAGTTGGTCGCCTATTCCAAGGCCGTGACCGGCGGCGTGTCATACGGGAGCGCGGGCACGGGCAGCACCCCTCATTTGGCCGGTGAACTGCTGCGCGTACGCACCGGCGCTGACTTCGTGCACGTGCCCTACAAGGGTGGCGGCCAGGCACTGGCGGACGTTGTGGGTGGCTCACTCCCCATGCTGTACACGGCCGTAGCCGGCGCCTATCCCTTCATCCAGCGCGGCCAAGTGCAGGCTATCGCGGTATCGAGCGCACAGCGCCTGCCATCGCTGCCTAATGTGCCCACCGTGGCTGAGTCTGGCGTGCCTGACTTCGTGGTCAATTCGTGGATCGGAATCCTGGCACCTGCCAAGACGCCAGCACCCATCATCGAGCGCCTGCAGCGTGAGTTGAACGCAGTCGTGCACACGCCGGATGTCAAGGAGCGACTCGCTAACTTGGGTATCTCCGCATCCGGCAACACGCCGGCGGAATTTCGCGCTGAGATCGAGGCCGATCTGGGCCGCTATGCAGACGTTGTCAAGGCCGCGTCGATCCGGCTCGAATGATCTGTCGGTCACGTTAAAGTGCCAGCCTACGCAACCACAGTGGGTAGGCCGACATGCCGCTTTTTAGTTTTCGGAGGGGTGGGATGGCGCTAGCTGTCTTGCTGGCGCTGGTCGGCTGCGACGACCAGCGCATCAAGGAGCTGGAGGAGGGCGTCTCCACCGAGGCGCAGGTGCGCGAGCGCTTCGGCGAGCCCGAGCGCATCTGGCCCGAGGAGGGCGGCGCGCGCACGCTGGAATACAACCGCCAGCCCGCCGGGCAGCGCAACTACATGATCACCATCGGCGCCGACGGCAAGATGAGCGCGCTGCGCCAGGTGCTGGCCCCGCACCATTTCGAGAAGGTGCAGCCGGGCATGGCGCAGGAGCAGGTGCGCCGCCTGCTGGGCAAGCCCGCCAAGCGGATCACCTACGACCTGAAGCAGGAAACCGAGTGGGACTGGAACTGGGGCGACGGCCCGCGCCACATGATCTTCACCGTGGTGTTCGGCCCGGACGGCACGGTGCGCCGCTCGGGCAGCGCCGAAAAAATCCCTGACGGGCCCTGACGGGCCCGGACGTGTGGCGCCCGCACCAGGGTGGTGCAAACCTGGGGCAAACCCTATTGCCAAACAGGCGTAAGTTTTGCATGCGATGATCGCGCGCCGGCGCTACCCGCGCCGGGCCCGCGTTGCAGAGAAACCTCACCATGGCCAGCCGCACCGTCCCATCGTCCGCTTCCGCCTCCCTGCCTGGCGCCGCCGCGCCGGGTGCCCCATCCCCGCACGCCGCGCCGCGCCATGGCGTGTTCGAGGATGCCCAGGCGCTTTTCACCGGCTCGCTGTTCGTGGGCCTGACCATGATGATGTACGCCCAGGCGGGCCTGCTCACGGGCAGCACCGCGGGGCTGGCCTTCGTGCTGCACTACGCCACGGGCTGGCCGTTCGGCGCCATCTATTTCGCCATCAACCTGCCGTTCTACTGGTTCGCCTGGAAGCACATCGGGCGCGCCTTCACCATCAAGACCTTCGTCAGCGTGGGCATCCTGTCGCTGATCGCCGAGCTGGGGCCGCGCCTCATCCACATCGACTACCTGCACCCGGCCTTCGCCGCCATTGCCGGCGGCCTGCTGATGGGCACCGGCGTGCTGTTCCTGGCGCGCCACAAGTCCAGCCTGGGCGGGGCCACCATCGTGTCGCTGTACCTGCAGGAGCGCCATGGCCTGCGTGCCGGCAAGGTGCAGATGGCCATCGATTGCGCGGTGGTGCTGCTGGCGCTGTGGGTCGTGCCGTGGGACCGCGTGGCCTGGTCGGTGCTGGCCGCCGTGGTCATGGGCGTGTTCCTGGCGGTGAGCCACCGCCCCGGCCGCTATCAGGGCGGTTGATACGCCATGGCGGGCGGCGGAGTCACGGCGCGATCTTGCGCTTGAGCGCGCGCGCCACCGGCGCAGGCAGGCTGGGCAGCGACTTGAGCAGCCACGGCAGCACCTTGCGCTTGGCGCCGGCGAGCGATTCGGGCACCAGCGCCTCGATCAAATGCGGGCCCGGGTGCGCCAGCGCATGTTCCAGCGCCTGGCAGAAGTCCTCGGCCGTGCGGGCGCGCACCGCGTGCACGCCCATGCCCTGCGCGAGCTGGGCGAAGTTGAGTACCGGGCCCTTCAGGTCGAGCTGCGACTTGGCCTTGGGGCCCGCTTGCTCAGCGCCCACGCGCTCCAGCTCCACGTTCAGCACCGAGTAGCTGGCGTTGTTGAAGATCACGGACACCACATGCAGGTTCTCACGCGCCATGCTCCACAGCGCCTGGAGGGTGTACATCGCCGTGCCATCGCCGATCAGTGCGATCACCGGGCGGTTGGGGCAGGCGATGGCCGCGCCCACGGCATTGGGCAGGCCCTGGCCGATGGCGCCGCCGGTCAGTGTGATCAGGTCGTGGCGCGGGCAGCCCGCCGTCATCACGCCCAGCATCAGGCCGGAGGTGATGGCCTCGTCGATGAGGATGGCGTTCTCGGGCAGCAGGTGGCCCACGGCCTTGCACACTTTGGGCGCGGTGAGCGGCCCGCGCGGGCGGCCGGGGCGCTGCGCCAGGGCCAGGGGCGGCTGCGTGGCGCTGGCGCCCAGCGCGGCGGCCAGCTTGTCCAGGCTCGCCGCTGCGTCCTGCGCCGGGCTGCACAGGGTGTGCACCGTGCAGCCCGTGGGCACCAGGTCGCTGGCCTTGCCGGGGTAGGCGAAGAACGAGACGGGCGACTTCGCATCGACCAGCACCAGGTGCCGCGCGCCCGCCAGTTGCACGCCGGCCAGCTCGGCCAGGTAGGCCACGCGCTCTACGGCGGGCAGGCCCGCGCCGCGCTCCATGCGGGTGGGAAACACCTCGGCGAGCAACTGCACGCCGCTGTGGGCCGCAATGCGCGCGGCGCTGCGCAGCGCCCCCTCGCGCAGCGCGTGGCCGCCCAGCAGCAGCACGGTCTTCTCACCCGCGCGGATGGCCTGCATGAGGGTCTGAGCCAGGGCCTGCACCGCCTCGTCGCTGGCGGCGACGGGCGCGGGCAACGCCGGGGGCGGGCAGGGCTGGCCGCCCTCGCCCCACGACACGTCGGCGGGCAGGACCAGCGTGGCCACCTGGCCCGGCAGGCCGCGCGCGGCAGCAATGGCGTCTGCCGCGTCTTGGCACAGGGCCGCAGTGCTTTGCGCTGTGCGCACGAAGCCGGGCGAGACGTTGCGCGCCACGGTCTCGATGTCGGACTGCAGCTGCGCGTCGTACTGCGTGTGGTACGTGGCGTGGTCGCCCACGATGTTGACCACCGGCACCTTGCCCTTGCGTGCGTTGTGCAGGTTGGCCAGGCCGTTGCCCAGGCCGCAGCCCAGGTGCAAGAGCGTGGCGGCGGGCTTGCCGGCCATGCGCGCGTAGCCATCGGCCGCGCCGGTGGCCACGCCCTCGAACAGCGCCAGCACGGCGCGCATGCGCGGCTCGCTGTCCAGCGCGGCGACGAAGTGCATCTCGCTCGTGCCAGGGTTGGTGAAGCAGACCTCGATACCGGCATCGGCCAGAGTTTTCAGCAGGGCTTGTGCGCCGTTCATGGGAATCTCCTTGCTTCGCTATTGATAGCTGCTGGCGCTTGATGGGTAAGCGCTGGAGCCGTTTTTTGTCATCAATCCGTGTCGAGGTGCTGGGGGCCGATGTCGGCCACGCGCGTCACGCCCGCCAGCGTCATCGCCAGCAGCAGCTCGCGCTGCCACTGGGCCAGCAGGGTGCGCACGCCCGCCTCGCCCTGCGCGGCCAGCGCCCACACCCAGGGGCGGCCGATGAGCACACCGCGCGCCCCCAGGGCCAGGGCCTTGAACACATCCACGCCGCTGCGCACGCCGCCGTCCACCAGCACCTCGGTCTGCGCGCCCACGGCCTGGGCGATGGCGGGCAGCTTGGCGGCGGTGGAGGCCACGCTGTCGAGCTGGCGCCCGCCGTGGTTGGAGACGACGATGCCGTCCGCGCCCACCTGCACGGCGGCCTGGGCGTCCTGCACGTCCAAGATGCCCTTGAGCAGCAGGCGGCCCTTCCATTGGCCGCGCAGCCAGTCGATGTCCTGCCACGTCACGCTGGGGTCGAACTGCGCGTCCACCCAGGCCTTGAAGGCGCCCAGGTCGCGCGCGCCGGGCACCTGCGCCGTCAGGTTGCCAAAGCGCAGCGGCTGGCCGCGCAGCGCCACGTCCCGCACCCAGCCGGGGCGCGCCAGCACCTGTGCGGCGCGGATGAGCGCCGGGCGCGCGCCACTCGCGGCCATGCCGTGGCGGATGTCGCGCAGCCGCATGCCGGGCAGGGGTAGGTCGACGGTGAAGACCAGCGTGCGGCAGCCGGCGGCCCAGGCACCGTCCAGCAGCGCGCGCACGGCGCCGCGGTCGCGCAGCATGTAGAGCTGGAACCAGGGCGGCGCGCCGGCTGCGGCCGCCACCTCGGAGATGGGGCAGATGCCCACGGTGGAGAGCGTGAATGGCACACCCGCCGCGTGTGCCGCGCGCGCGGCCTGCGCTTCGCCCCGGCGCGCGGCCATGCCCGCCAGGCCGATGGGTGCCAGCGCCAGCGGCAGCGCGCAGGGTTGGCCTGCCAGGGTGGCGCGCGTGTCCACCTGGGCCACGTCCACCAGCACGCGCTGGCGCAGGCGCAGGGCGGCGAGGTCGTGCACGTTGGCGGCCAGCGTGCGCTCGTCGCTGGCGCCGCCGTCGATGTAGTCGAACAGGAAGCGCGGCAGGCGCTGCGCGGCCCGGTGGCGCCAGTCGGCGACCGATGCGGGGTAGTGGGTCATGCGCCGGCCCTCCCGGTGATGGCGCGCGCCGCTGCGCGCGCGGTGAGGATGCAGCCGGGCAAAAAGGTGCCTTCCAGCGAGCGCTTGCCGTTCGCACCGCCGCCGCCGAAGCCCGCCGCCTCGCCCACGCAGTACAGGCCGTCGATGGGCTGGCCTGCGCCGTCGAGAACGCGGCTGTGCAGGTCCGTTTGCAGCCCGCCCAGGCTTTTGCGCGTAATGAGCTGCATCTGGATGGCGATGAACGGCCCCGCGCCGGGTTGTTGCAGCGGCGCGGGTGCGCAGGTGCGCAGCCGGTCGGGGCCCCACTGGCGCGCGTGCAGGATGCGGCGGATCTGGTCGTCGTTGTGCAGCTTGGCGCCGTGGGCAAAGTTGGCGTCGAAGGCGTTGGCCGTGGCCTGCAGTACCTCAGGCGCCACATCGAGCGAGGCGGTCAGCGCGTTCATCTTCGCGGCCAGCCCGGCCAGCGTGTCGTCCACCAGGAAATGCGGGCTTTGCCGCTGCATCTGGCGCACCAGGCGGTGGTTGCCCAGCAGCGTTTCCTTAAGGAACTGCGGGAATTGCCTGTCGCGGATGTGCTGGTTGTGCTCGGCGCCGGAGATGGCGAACTCCTTGGCCGCGATGCGCCAGTTGAGCAGGTGCCAGGTCCAGGGCTTTTCCTGCGCGGCCACACGCTGGCACAGCCAGTGCGTGTCGAAGCCGGTGACCAGCGGCGCGGGGCCGATGCGCTCGCCCCGGTGGTTCAGCCACAGCGCCGACTTGCACGGAATGGCCGACAGGCCGTGCCCGTCGAAATGCGGGAACGGGTGTGGAAAGCCCGCCGCGTAGTTCCACATCTCGCCCGCGTGCGTGATCTGCGCGCCCAGGTGGGCGGCGTGGCGGTGCAATTTGCCATCGGCGAAGGGGTGCGCGCCATTGAGCATGGCGGCGGGGCGCGGCCGGCCCTGGGGCCAGTTGGCGCGGGTCTCCTCGTGCCCGCCGTTGATGCCGCCCATGGCCAGCACCACCACCGGGGCGTGCAGCCGCACCTCTTCGCCCGTGGCTTCGTTCACCGCCACGGCGCCGGAGATCCGTCCACCCTGGTGGTCCAGTGCCGTGGCGCGGTGGCCGTGTAGCAGTGTGAGCCTGCTGCCTTCACCCGCACGCCGCAGTGCCGCGATCAGGCAGCGCGTGAGTTCGCGCGAGGTGCCCCAGACGATGTGGTAACGCGGCAGGCTGTTGCCCTCGCCGTTCAATCCACGCTCCACCCAGTTCACCGCGGGCATGAACTTCACGCCCTCCTGCAGCAGCCAGTCGTGCACCTGCGCGCGCGAATGCTCCACGTAGTGGCGCGCCCAGGCGCGGGGCCAGTGGTCGTCAGCGTCCAGCTCGCCAAAGCGCAGCCAGTCGGCCAGCGCACGCTCGGGCGTGTCGGGGATCTTCATCCTCGCCTGCAGCGGCGTGCCCACCAGGGCCATGCCGCCGAAGGCCCACAGCGCCAGGCCGCCGAAGCGTTCGGGCGTGTCGCGGTCCACCAGCGTGACGCGCTGGCCCGCGCGCAGCAGCTCCAGCGCGGCCACGATGCCGGCCAGACCGCCGCCAATGACGACGATGTCGGAATGTTGGATTGCCATGCGGCTGTCTCCTTGCGCGCTCTGTGTGGCGCACTGCCGGCCAAGATAGCGGCATATCATGGCGCGGCATAGACTTTGGAGGCCACAGAAATTGACCTTGCAGGCCAGCGTTTCGATGAGTTGGGTGAACACCGTGCTGGCCGCCGCCGAGCGCGCGGGCGTGGCGCGCGAGCGCCTGCTGGCGCAGGCGGGCATCGTGCCGGCCGAGCTGGCGCACGAGCGCTGGCCCATTGACCACATCACGCGGCTGTGGCGCGCAGCCGTGCACTGCACGCAGGATTCGGGTTTTGGCCTCAAGGTGGGGGCACAGGTGGGGCCGGGCAGTTTCAATGTGGTGAGCTACCTGCTGCAGTCCGCGTCCAGCCTGCGCGCGGCCATTGCCGCGGTGCAGCAGTACCAGCGCCTCATCAGCGACGGCGGGCGTTTCCAGATGATCGCGGGCGAAACCGCCAGCTGGGTGGTGTACCACCCGCGCCAGGGCGCGCTGGCATTCAGCCCGCACCAGATCGAGGCGGTGCTGGCCGCGGTCGTGGCGTTTGCGCGCTGGGTCACGGGACAGGTGGTGCGTCCGCGGCAGGTGCAGTTCAGCCAGGCACGCATCGGGCCGCTGGCGGGTTACCGCGAGGCCTTCGGCTGCGCCGTGGAATTCGAGCAGGCCTTCAGCGGCGTGCTGCTGGACAACGCGCTGCTGGACGCGCCGCTGCCCCAGGCCGACGAGCAGCTCGCGCGCCTGCACCGCGAACATGCGACGACACGGCTGGCGGCACTGTCAGCGCCGGCCGACCTGGCACAGGCGCTGCGCGCGTGGATGGCCGATCAATTGCAAGCGCCGCTGCACGGCAAGGCGCCCGAGCGCGCCCAGGCCGCGGCAGCGCTGGGACTGAGCGAGCGCACCCTGGCGCGACGCATGCAAGCGCTGGGCTTGAGCTACACCGCCGTACTGGACGCGGCGCGGCACCAGGCCGCACTGCACGCGCTGGCGCAGGCGGACCGCCCGCTGGGCGAGATCAGCCAGTCGCTGGGGTTCGCGGAGCCCAGCGTGTTCAACCGGGCCTTTCGCCGCTGGACAGGCTGCACACCGGGGCAGTGGCGGCAGGCCGCACGGCCACCGGGCGAGCCCTCGGCGTGACCATGCGTCCGTCCTGTGGCGGGCGCCGCCAGGCAACGCGCGCAGCGGCTACGGCAGCGCCTCAGGCGTGGGTGCCGCCTGCTCCTGCGGCGGGGCATCCGGCAGCGGCTGCGGTGCGCCGCCTTCGCGGTAGCGGATGGTGATGCCGCTGTGGTCTTCTTCGTCTTCGGTCATCGCGTCATAGGCCTTGCCCACGCCTTTACCGACGACCTTGGCCGTGCCCACGGCGGCGTCGGCCGCCAGCCCCACGGCGGTCGCCGTGACACTGACGGCGGCTGCACCCACCGCCACCACCGTGCACCCCGAAAGCAAGGCGCACAAAAAAACCCCTGCAGCCGCAAGGCGCAGGGGCTGGCGCGATCGCCGAGGCTGGGGCATCAGTGGATGCGCATGCCCGGCTGCGCACCGGGGAAGGGCTCCAGTACGAAGATGCCGGGGTGCGCCTTCTCGTCGGCGTGGCTGGCGGCCAGCACCATGCCCTCGCTCAGGCCGAACTTCATCTTGCGCGGCGCCAGATTGGCCACCATCACCGTGAGCTTGCCCTGCAGGTCCTCGGGCTTGTACATGCTGGCGATGCCGCTGAAGACGTTGCGTGTCTGCCCTTCGCCCACATCCAGTGTCAGGCGCAGCAGCTTGGTGGAGCCTTCCACGGCCTCGCATTTCACGATTTTCGCGATGCGCAGATCCACCTTGGCGAAGTCGTCGATGGTGATCGTCGGGGCGATTTCCTCTCCGCCAGGGATGACCTTTTCGACTGCGGGAGCCGGCGGCTCGAACAGCGCGTCCAGTTGCTCCTGCGTCACGCGCTGCATCAGGTGCTGGTACTGGCCGATCTGGTGGCCGGCGCCCAGGGGCTGGGCCACTTCGGCAAACTGCTCGGGCGGCACGATGAGAAAGCGGGCCACCTCGGCCGCCACCTGCGGCAGGATGGGCTTGAGGTAGATCGTCAGGATGCGGAAGGCCTCGATGCAGGTGGTGCAGACGTCCTGCAGGCGCGCCTCCATGCCCTCCTGCTTGGCCAGCTCCCAGGGCTTGTTGGCGTCCACGTAGCTGTTCACGCGGTCGCACAGCAGCATGGTCTCGCGCACGGCACGGGCCGTGTCGCGCGCCTCGTAGGCTGCAACGATGGGACCGGCCTGTTCGCGCAGCTGCGCCAGCAGCGCCTGGCCATCGGCGCTGACTTCGCCCAGCTTGCCGCCGAAGCGCTTGTAGATGAAGCCCGCGGCACGGCTGGCGATGTTCACGTACTTGCCGATCAGGTCGGAATTCACGCGGGCCATGAAGTCTTCGGGGTTGAAGTCGATGTCTTCGTTCTTGCCGTTGAGCTTGGCGCCCAGGTAGTAGCGCAGCCACTCGGGGTTCATGCCCAGGGCCAGGTACTTGAGCGGGTCCAGCCCCGTGCCGCGGCTCTTGCTCATCTTCTCGCCGTTGTTCACGGTCATGAAGCCGTGCACGCAGATCTTCGTGGGCGTCTTGCGGCCGCTGAACTTCAGCATGGCGGGCCAGAACAGCGTGTGGAAGGTGATGATGTCCTTGCCGATGAAGTGATACTGCTCCAGCTGCGGGTCGGCCATGTAGGCGTCGTAGTCCTCGCCGCGCTTGTTCAAGAGGTTCTTGAGCGAGGCCAGGTAGCCCACGGGGGCGTCCAGCCACACGTAGAAGTACTTGCCCGGCGCATCGGGGATCTCGATGCCGAAATAGGGGGCGTCGCGGGAGATGTCCCAGTCGTCCAGACCTTCGCTGGTCGTGCCGTCGGGATTGGTGCGCGTGCCGAACCATTCCTTGATCTTGGCGGCCACCTCGGGCTGCACATGCTGGCCGTTCTGCGTCCACTCGGTCAGGAACTCCACCGCGCGCGGGTCGGAGAGCTTGAAGAAGAAGTGCTCGGAGGTCTTGAGCACCGGCTTGGCGCCCGACAGCGCCGAGTAGGGGTTGATCAGGTCGGTGGGCGCGTAGACCGAGCTGCAGACCTCGCAGTTGTCGCCGTACTGGTCCTTGGCATGGCAGCGCGGGCACTCGCCCTTGATGAAGCGGTCGGGCAGGAACATGTTCTTCTCGGGGTCGAAGAACTGCTCGATGGTGCGCGTCTCGATGAAGCCGGCGGCCTTCAGGTCCAGGTAGATCTGCTGGGACAGCTCGTGGTTCTCCGGGCTGTCGGTGTTGCTCCAGTTGTCGAAGGCGATGTGAAAGCCATCCAGGTATTGCTTGCGCCCGGCGGCGATGTCGGCCACGAACTGCTGGGGCGTCTTACCCGCCTTCTCGGCGGCAATCATGATGGGCGCGCCATGGGCGTCGTCCGCGCCAACGAAATTGACCGCGTTGCCCTGCATGCGCTGCGCGCGCACCCAGGTGTCGGCCTGGATGTACTCCATGATGTGGCCGATGTGGAAATTGCCGTTGGCATACGGCAGGGCGGTGGTGACGAAGATCTTGCGTGCGGTCATCGGGGGCGGCTCTCCAGTCGCCTCGGGTTTCGAGGCGCAACCCTCGATTTTAGGGCGTGTCAGTTCCGCGGCGCCCGCACGGGATTGCCGTGGTCCTGCCAGCCGAAGAAGGCGCAGATCTCGCTGCGCCGCGCCATCGCGTCCCCGTGGCCCAGTGCCATGAGCTCTTGCGTGTAGCCGCGCTCGAACAGCAGGTAGCTGGCCAGCGCGCCGGTGCCCGCGTCGGGCCGGTCGGCACGCACGCCCAGCGCGCTGAGCAGGGTGCGGATGGTCCCCGGCAGGTCGCACACATGCCGCGCCGCCATCTCGTCCAGGTTGCGCGAGGGGGCGAACACCAGCAGCTCCAGCGGCCGCAGCGGGCTGTGGCTGCGCGCCTCGGGCGGAATCAGCGCCAGCGTCTGGTTGATGCGCTGGGCGCGCTCGATATCCACCGACAGCGCATCCAGAAAGATGTTGGACAGCGTGTGGCCCGCCACCTGGGCCAGCGCGGGGTAGGGCTGCTGCGTGCCAGCCATGCAGGGGCGCGGCGGCTCATAGGTGCGGCTGGTGCCCACCACCAGCAGGCGCCGCGCACCCAGGTGGATGGCGGGCGCCAGCGGCGCGGTCTGGCGCATGGAGCCGTCGCCGAAGTATTCGGTGTGTCCGTCGATGGCCAGTGGCGCTGCCGGGAACATGAACGGAATGGCCGACGAGGCCAGCAGGTGGTTGCGCGTGATGGGGCCGCGCGCGGATTTGCGCAATGAGCGTACCCAGGGCTCCTGGGCGTCTCCGGCGTCAAAGAACGCCACGTGCTGGCCCGAGCTGTAGCTGGACGCGGTCACCGCCAGGGCGCGCAGGTGGCCCGCGCGGATCAGCCGCGGCACGCGCGCCAGCGGTACCAACTGGTCCAGCAGTTGCGCGAGCGGCGCGTTGTCCAGCAGCGAGTGCGGGCGCATGCGGCTCCAGCGGGTGAGGGCCCAGCCCAGCGACAGCAGCGTGAGCCAGCGTGCGCCGCTGCGCATCACGCTCAGGGAGTCGGCGCGGTACACCTGTCGGGCATGGAACTGGGTCCACACGCGCGCCAGGCGCCGCACCGTGCGGTCGAACTGGTCCGCGCCACAGGCCAGGGCCGCCGCGTTGATGGCGCCGGCCGAGGTGCCGGTGAGGATGCCGAATGGCCCCGGCCCACGCCGCTCGCCGCAAGCCAGCCGCAGGTCGGCAATCGCCTGCAGCACGCCCACCTGGTAGGCGGCACGCGCGCCGCCGCCCATCAGCACCAGGCCGGTGTGCGCAGGGGCAGGGGAGTGGGTCATGGAGCCACGCGGCTTGGGTTGCGCTTTTTTTAACCTGCGGGCGTGGCCTTGAGCAGCAGGGCAGCTAGGGCATCGCCCTCCAGCAGCACCACGCCATGCTCGCGCGCAAAGCTGCGTGCGGTCTCGCTCACGGTGCCGGTCAGCGCCACGTACACGGCCTGCGCGCCTTGCTGCTGCGCTTGGGCGTGCAGTTCACGCAGGGGTTCCACGCCATGGGTGGCGGCCTTCCAGCGGCGCGCGGCCACCAGCACCGCGCGGTCGCCCTGCGTGATGCGCAGGTCCGCGTGCAGGCCGGCCAGGCGCTGCACCTCGTGCCCCTCGGTGCGCCATGCGCGCTCCAGCGTGTTGGCGAAATCCTTCCACGGCATGGCGGCAGCGGCCTGCAGGGCACCCTGAACGCGCGCGGCGCTGGGGGCGCGCCACTGGCGCCACGCGGCGATGCAGCCGATCACGGCGATCGGCAGCGCGCCCATGGCGGCGAACGGGGCGATGTCCCTCGGCAGCAGTGCGCCGCAGACAAGCACGATGGCGGCGGCGATGGCAAAGCTCACCCACCAGGGCGAGCGCAGCAGGATTGCGAAGCCCGAGTTCGGGGCCATCTTCAGTTTCACAAAGGAGTCCTTGAGGAATGAGGTGGGTTTGAGCCTAGCCGAAGGCGGCGTGTTCCCGTACGAATCGCCGGGATTTCTTGTGCGCGAGAGGGTTTTAAAAATGATAGCTGCTTGCGCTTGTCCATAAAGCGCTGCAGCCTGATTTGATTCCAAACTATTCCAGCGCCAGCACGGCCTGCGCCACGCTGGCGATGCCCTCGGGCGACAGGTCCGGCGCGCCCACGCGCTGGCGTGTCTCCCAGTGCGTGAAGTTGCGCGCCTGCGAGCGTCCGTAGTGCGGGTCGTAGTGCAGCAGCATCAGCTCGGCGAACAGCGCGGACAGCTCCCCCGCCCGGGCCCAGGCCTGCCAGCGCTGCACGACTTCCTTGCCCTGCAGCTCGGTGAGCGTGCCCAGGCGCTTGGCCAGTGCATCGGGGTCGTCGCCCAGATAGGCGTAGTCGCGCAGCAGGTAGGCCAGGCGCTCTTCGGGCGTGGCTTCGATCTCGATGCACGCGGCGGCGCGCAGGCGTTGCACCAGCGGCACGGGTACCGTGAGGCGGCCGATGCGCGCGCTCTCACCCTCCACATACACGGGGCGGGACAGGTCCAGCGCCTCCAGTGCGGTGGCGATCTGTGTCTCGAAATTTTTCTGCGATGGCTGGGGCACGCCCGGCAGCGCGCCGAGCAGCGAGCCCTTGTGGCGGGCGCAGTGCTCCAGGTCCAGCACCTGCGCGCCCATACTGGCCAGTTGCTGCAGCACGCGCGTCTTGGCGCTGCCGGTGGCACCCACCAGCACGCGCAGCTCCAACTGCGGCACCAAGGTCTCGATCTGCGTCATCACATGGCGGCGAAAGGACTTGTAGCCGCCGGCGAGCTGCTGCGCGTCCCAGCCCACCAGGCGCATCCACTGCACCATGGAGCCGCTGCGCATGCCGCCGCGCCAGCAGTAGACCAGCGGGCGCCAGTGTGCGGGCTTGTCGGCGAAATGCGTGCGCAGGTGGTGCGCCAGGTTGGCCGCCACCATGGCCCCGCCCACGCGGCGCGCCTCGAAGGCGCTTTGCTGCACGTAGATGGTGCCGACGATGGCGCGCTCCTCGTCGTTCAGCACCGGGCAGTTGATCGCGCCGGGGATGTGGTCCTCGGCGTATTCGGCGGGCGAGCGCGCGTCGATGAGGGCGTCGAACTGGTGGCGGTCTTCGGGACGGGTGGGGCGGTGGTGGGACACGGGAATGCAGTGCTGAACAAAGCCGGGCAGGTGCGAATCTGGGATGATGCGCGCGGCGCGCCCGCGGCACACTTTTTTGCGTCGGGGCAGGCGCCATTGTCCGTCACCGCGCTTTTTCCCTGTTTGCCATGAATGCTTCCGCCCCCACCGCCGCCCCTTCCCATCCGCGCCTGACCTCGCTGTCGCATGGCGGCGGCTGCGGCTGCAAGATCGCGCCGGGCGTGCTGTCGCAGATCCTGCAGCAAAGCGGCGCGGGCGCCGTCATGCCGCCCGAATTGATGGTGGGCATCGAGACCTCGGACGACGCGGCCGTGTACCGCCTGAACGAGAGCCAGGCGCTGGTGGCTACCACGGACTTCTTCATGCCCATCGTGGACGACCCATACGAGTTCGGCCGCATCGCTGCCACCAACGCGCTGTCCGACGTGTACGCCATGGGCGGCAAGCCCATCATGGCGCTGGCGCTGGTGGCCATGCCGGTGAACACGCTGCCGCTGGACGTGATCGGCGCCATCGTGCGCGGCGGGCAGGACGTGTGCCGCGCGGCGGGCATCCCGATCGCGGGCGGCCACACCATCGACTCGGTCGAGCCCATCTACGGCCTGGTGGCCATGGGCCTGGTGCACCCGGACCGGGTGCGCCGCAACGCCGGCGCCCAGCCGGGCGACGTGCTGGTGCTGGGCAAACCGCTGGGCGTGGGCGTGTATTCGGCCGCGCTGAAGAAGGAGCAACTGGCCGACGCCCACTACCGCGAGATGATTGCCGCCACCACGCGTCTGAACACCCCCGGCCCGCTGCTGGCCGAGCTGCCCGGCGTGCACGCCATCACCGACGTGACGGGCTTCGGCCTGGCCGGCCATGCGCTGGAGGTGGCGCGCGGCGCGGGCGTCACGGTGCAGATCGACTGGGCGCGCGTGCCGCTGCTGCCCGGCGTGGCGGACCTGGCCGCGGCGGGCTTCGTGACCGGCGCCAGCGGCCGCAACTGGGCCGGCTATGGCGAGGGCGTGGCGCTGTCCGCCGGCCTGCCAGCCACCGCACAGGCGCTGGTGACGGACCCGCAGACCTCGGGCGGCCTGCTGGTGGCCTGCGCGCCGGACAGCGTGCAGGACGTGCTCGCGGTGTTCGCGCGCGAGGGCTTCGCGCAGGCGGCGGTGATCGGCAGCGTGCAGGCGGGGCCGGCACGGCTGGAGCTGCGTTGAACACGCCGCCGGGGTCGCCGCCGCAGCTGGCTACTCCGGCGGGGCAGGGGGGATTGCGCGAGCTGTCGCCTGCCTACTTCGGCCTGGTCATGGCCACAGGCATCGTTTCACTGGCTGCGGACATGCTGGGCCATCCCCTGCTAGCGCGCGCGTTGCTGGCCTTGAATGCCGTGCAGTACGTGGTGCTGTGGATCTTGTATGTACTGCGGGCCTGGCGCTATCCCCGGTGTTTCTTTGGCGACATGGTGGACCACGCGCGCGGGACCGGCTACTTCACCATGGTGGCTGCCACGGGCATCCTGGCCAGCCAGTGCATCGTGCTGCTGGGCCATGTGCCGCTGGGCTTCGCGCTATGGGCGCTGGCGGCGCTGCTGTGGCTGGTGTTGACCTACACCATCTTCACGGCCTTCACCATCCGCCGGGACAAGCCCCCGCTGGACCGGGGCATCAGCGGTGCCTGGCTGCTGGCCGTGGTGTCCACGCAGGCGCTGGCCGTGTCCAGCGCCCTGCTGGCCGCGCGCATCGGCCAGCCGCTGCGGCTGGAACTCAACCTGCTGGCGCTGTCCATGTGGCTGTGGGGCGGCATGCTCTACATCTGGATGATGGCGCTGATCTTCTACCGCTACCTGTTCTTTCCCTTCTCACCGGGCGACTTGTCGCCGCCGTACTGGATCAACATGGGGGCCATGGCCATTTCCACGCTGGCCGGCTCGCTGCTGATCCTGAACGCGCCGCAGGCGCCGTTCCTGGTGTCGCTGCTGCCGTTCCTCAAGGGCTTCACGGTGTTCTACTGGGCCGCGGGCACCTGGTGGATTCCCATGCTGGTGCTGCTGGGCATCTGGCGCCACGGCGTGCGCCGCTTTCCGCTGCGCTACGACCCACTGTACTGGGGCGCAGTGTTTCCGCTGGGCATGTACGCGGCCTGCACCTGGCAGATGGACCAGGCCATGGCCTTTGGCTTTCTGGATGCGCTGCCCCGGCTGTTCTTTGCCGTGGCGCTGCTGGCCTGGCTGCTGGCGTTCATCGGCATGCTGCGCAGCGTGGCGCGCCAGCTGCGTGGGCTGTAGGCAAACAAAGGCACAGGCGCGCCAGTGCCAAGGCCGCTTGGCTAGACTCCGGCTTTCTCTTCAGCAAACCACACAACCATGGCACTCACAGAACAGGCATTGTTGGCGGCGATCGCCGGCGTCCAGGATCCGCACACGGGCAAGGACTTCGTGAGCACGCGCGCGGTGCGCAATGTGCAGATCAACGGCGGCGATGTCGCCTTCGACGTGGAGCTGGGCTACCCCGCCAAGAGCCTGGTGCCCGAGTTGCGCCGCCAGTTCATCGCCGTTGCCAAGGCAGTGGCGGGCGTGGAGAACGTGTCGGTCAACATCAACACCAAGGTGATCGCACACGCGGTGCAGCGGGGCGTACAGCTGCTACCGCAGGTGAAGAACATCATCGCCGTGGCCTCGGGCAAGGGCGGCGTGGGCAAGAGCACCACGGCCGCCAACCTGGCCCTGGCGCTGGCCGCTGAAGGCGCCCGCGTGGGCGTGCTGGATGCCGACATCTACGGCCCCAGCCAGCCCATGATGCTGGGCATCAGCCGCCGCCCGGAGAGCGAGGACGGCAAGACCATGGAGCCGCTCGAGAACTACGGCGTGCAGGTCATGTCCATCGGCTTCCTGGTGGACCAGGACGAGGCCATGATCTGGCGCGGCCCCATGGCCACGCAGGCGCTGGAGCAGCTGCTGCGCCAGACCAACTGGAAAGACCTGGATTACCTCATCATCGACATGCCGCCGGGCACGGGCGACATCCAGCTCACGCTCTCCCAGCGCGTGCCCATGACCGGCGCGGTGATCGTCACCACGCCGCAGGACATTGCGCTGCTGGACGCCAAGAAGGGCATCAAGATGTTCGAGAAGGTGGGCGTGCCCATCCTGGGCATCGTGGAGAACATGGCCGTGCACGTGTGCAGCAACTGCGGCCATGTGGAGCACATCTTCGGCGCCGACGGCGGCAAGAAGATGGCCGCCGACTATGGCATGGACTACCTGGGCGCGCTGCCGCTGGACATGCACATCCGCCTGCAGGCCGACAGCGGCAAGCCCACCGTGGTGGCCGACCCCGATGGCGAAGTGGCCGCCATCTACAAGAAAGTGGCGCGCGATGTGGCCGTGAAGATCGCGCAGCAGGCCAAGGACTTCTCCAGCAAGTTCCCCACCATCTCGATCAGCAAGAACACTTGATCTGCCAGGGCGCGTTGCGGCTCAGCGCAGCGCGAGCCGCGCGCCCGCGCCTTCCTCTGCTCCGCCCATCACGGGCAGCGGCTTGCCGTCCGGTGCGCGCACCGTGCTCAGCAGCGCCACCACGCGGGCCTGCGTCTCGGCGGGCAGCGGCGCAAAGCCGGTGCCGGCCACCGCGCGGTCGCCCATCAGGAACGAGCGATAGAAGAAGTTGAGCGCGCGTGCCGTGCGCTCGGGCGCGGCGGGCTTGCTGTCGATCACGATGTAGGTGGCCGACACGATGGGCCAGGCCATGGGGCTGTCCACGTCCACCAGCGGCGGCGCGTTCAGGCCGTCACGAAACAGGTTGGCGCCGCGCACGGCGGCGCGGTAACTCGCCAGCGAAGGGGTCACCCATTCGCCGCGCCGGTTGCGCAGCGCGACGGCGGCGGGACCGTCGCCCACCACATAGTCCGATGAGACGTAGCCCAGGGCACCGGCGGTGGCCTGCACCGCCGCCACCATCTTGCTGGAACCCTCCACGGTCTGGATCGCGCCGCCGGCGGGCCAATTCGCACGTCCTTCCTTGAGGGGGATGGCGCTGTCGTCCGCGGCCGCGGCCTGCCGCAGGTAGGCGAGCAGCACTTGCGTGGTGCCCGAGCCGTCGGCCCGCACGACGCGCGTGATCGGCAGGTTGGGCAGCTTCAATTCAGGGTTCAGCGCGGCAATCGCCTTGTCGTTCCAGTGGTCGATGCGTGCGGCGAAGATGGCGGCCAGCACCTGCGCGTCCAGGCGCAGCCGCCCGCTGGCTACGCCCGGCAGGTTCACGACCGGCACCACACCGCCCACCAGCGTGGGGAACTGGATCAGGTGATGCTGGGCCAGCTCCTGCTGCGACAGGGGAATGTCGGTGGCGCCGAAGTCGACCTGCTGCGCCTTGATCTGCTGCACGCCTTGGGTAGAGCCGACGGCTGCGTACTGGACCTTGGTGCCGCGCTCCTGCGCATAGTGGCTGGCCCACTGGGCATACACCTTGGCAGGAAAGGAAGCGCCCGCGCCACGCAGGGTGATGTCTTGGGCCAGTGCGGGTGCGGCCAGGCCCAGGCTGACCAGCACGGGGGCGGCGATCAGCGCGATACGCGATCGGAAAGTCGTTTGCATAGCGAGAAAGCGTCGGGAAGAGTGGTAGGGCAGGGTCCGCATGTGCCGCAATCCAGGGGTGCGGCGGCGGGGGGCTGCAGGGCCGGGCGGGAGCCAGGAGCGGAGCGCGGCTTTGAAGGGCGCGCATCTTACCGGCCTTTGCAAGGAGGCAGGACGGCTGGATGAGATGCCATGCAGCGGGAGCGGTATGGAGCCAAGGTGCCGAGGGCAAGCGAAGTGCGCGCAGGCAAGCGCGGGACGGTGTGCCGGACAGCAGGGCCCCGCCTTAGTCCTGCCCGGTGGGACGGCGTGCATTGACGCCGCGGGGGGTGTGGCGCACACTGCCTGCGCTTCCTTTTCCCCGCGATTCCATGATCTCCCGACCCGAATTCACCGCCGTGCCCGTGGCCACGGCAGACGATCTGCGCGAGCGCCTGCGCCGCAAGGCCCACCTCAAGGGCCGCCAGCCCGAGGCCTCTGCCCTGGCCGAGGTGCAGGCGCTGATCGGCGCGCGCCCGCCCGAGGGCTATGCGCGCGACCGGCTTATCGAGTACCTGCACCTGATCAATGATCGCCACGGCGCGCTGTACGAGCGGCACCTGGTGGCGCTGGCGCGCCTGATGAACCTGCCCATGGCCGAGGTGTACGAGGTGGCAAGCTTCTACCACCACTTCGAGGTGCTGCGCGACGCCGACGGGCCGCCGCGCCTGGTGTTGCGCGTGTGCAACGGGCTGTCCTGCTGCATGGCGGGGGCCGACGCGTTGCTGGCCGAACTGCCCGGGCGGCTGAGCGCCGCGGGCCATGGCGACGTGCGTGTGCAGGCCGCGCCGTGCGTGGGCCGCTGTGAGCAGGCGCCTGTGGCCGTGGTGCACCAGTGCCCGGTGCCGCGTGCCACGCTGGGGGCGGTGCTGGAGCGGGTCGATTTGATGCCGGATCGGGCTCGGGCCCAGCACCCTCAAGCGCCGACAGCTCCTGTTTTTGAAGCGCTGCCGCAAACGGCCATCACGCGCGGGCCGGAGGCGGTCGCGCCGCCGTGGGTGGGGTTGGCCGCCTATCGGGCGCGCGGCGGCTATGCGTTGGCCGCCGGCCTGGCGCAGGGGCGCGTGCCGGCCGACGGCGTGCTTGCGGCCATGGAGGACTCAGGCCTGCGCGGCCTGGGCGGTGCGGGTTTTCCGGCGGGGCGCAAGTGGCGCATCGTGCGCGAGCAGGCGGCCCTTGCCGGGCGCCAGGCCGCCCCGAGCGAGGCAACGGCCCCCTCGGCGGGCAGCGGACCACGCGAAGCCGGGGAGCGTGGGGGCGTGGCCCTCATGGCGGTGAACATCGACGAGGGTGAGCCCGGCACGTTCAAGGACCGCACTTACCTGGAGCGTGACCCGCATCGCTTCCTGGAGGGTGTGCTGGTGGCTGCACAGGTGGTGGGCACCGCAGAGGTGTACATCTACCTGCGCGACGAATACCACGGCTGCCGCGCCCTCCTGCAGACAGCGATTGCCGAACTGCAGGCCGACCCGCCGTGCGCCTTGCCGCGCATCGAGCTGCGCCGCGGGGCAGGCGCCTACATCTGCGGCGAGGAGTCCGCGATGATCGAGAGCATCGAAGGCAAGCGCGGCGAGCCGCGCATGCGCCCGCCCTATATCGCCCAGGTGGGGTTGTTCGGCCGGCCCACGCTGGAGCACAACTTCGAGACGCTGTACTGGGTGCGCGACATCGTGGAAAAGGGCCCCCAGTGGTTTGCCAGCTTCGGCCGCCACGGGCGCAGGGGGCTGCGCAGCTTCAGCGTGAGCGGGCGGGTGAAGGAACCCGGCGTGAAGCTGGCACCCGCGGGCATCACGCTGCGTGAACTGGTGGATGAATACTGCGGCGGCATGGCCCAAGGGCACGTGCTGTATGCCTACCTGCCCGGTGGCGCGTCGGGCGGCATCCTGCCGGCGCGGCTGGCCGATGTGCCGCTGGACTTCGACACGCTGCAGCCGCACGGCTGCTTCATCGGATCGGCGGCCGTGATCGTGCTCAGCCAGCACGACCGCGCGCGCGATGCCGCGCTGAACATGATGCGTTTTTTTGCGCACGAGAGCTGCGGCCAGTGCACGCCGTGCCGCGTGGGCACGGCCAAGGCGGCGCAGCTCATGCAGGCACCGCTGTGGGACGAGGACACGCTGGACGACCTGGCGCAGGTGATGGCCGACGCTTCCATCTGCGGGCTGGGGCAGGCGGCACCCAACCCGATCCGCTGCATCCACAAGTACTTTGCGCATGAGGTGGGCGAGGGCCCCTGGCCCGGCGACCTGCCGCTGCCGCGCGGCGGCGTGCGCACCGAGCGCATCCCGCCCGCCGCTGTGCCGGAGGATCGCCCATGAGCGCCGCACCGCACACCGGCGCAGGCGCCGTGCCGTTCGAGCTCGACGGCGAACTCTTGCAGGCCCTTCCGGGCGAAACCCTGTGGCAGGCCGCGCGCCGCCACGGCGTGCAGATCCCCCACCTGTGCCACACCGATGGCCTGCGGCCCGACGGTAACTGCCGCGCCTGCGTGGTGGAGATCGAAGGCGAGCGCACGCTGGCGCCCAGCTGCTGCCGCGCGCCCACGCCCGGCATGCGCGTGCACGCCCAGAGCCCCCGCGCGCTCAAGAGCCAGCAGATGGTGCTGGAACTGCTGCTGTCCGACATGCCAGAGACCGGCTACAAGTGGAACGACGCTTCAAAAACAATAGCTGATAGCGCTTGCCAGGAGAGCGCTGGAGCACAATTTGACCAAGTACCAACGCCCCCGGGGCAGCATGGCGAGTTGAGCGCCTGGGCCGATGCGCTGGGCGTGGCCGTGCGCCCCGCACTGGCCGCACTGCGCCGCGCGCAGCCCGCGCCCGACCTGAGCCACCCGGCCATGGCCGTGCACCTGGACGCGTGCATCCAGTGCAACCGCTGCGTGCGCGCCTGCCGCGAGGAACAGGTCAACGACGTGATCGGCTATGCGCTGCGCGGAGCCGACAGCAAGATCGTCTTCGACCTGGACGACCCCATGGGCGCCAGCACCTGTGTGGCCTGCGGCGAATGCGTGCAGGCCTGCCCCACGGGCGCGCTGAGTCCCAAGACCCACATCGGCCCGCAGAAGGTGGACCGCACGGTGGACTCGGTCTGCCCGTTCTGCGGCGTGGGCTGCCTCGTCACCTACCACGTGAAGGACGAAAAAATCGTGCGCGTGGACGGCCGTGACGGCCCGGCCAACCGGGGCCGCCTGTGCGTGAAGGGGCGCTTCGGCTTTGACTACGCGCACCACCCGCAGCGCCTCACGGTGCCGCTGGTGCGCAAGCCGGGCGTGCCCAAAGACGGGCAGGGCGCGGTGCGCCCCGACGACTGGCGCGAGGTCTTCCGCGAGGCGACCTGGGACGAGGCGCTGCAACTCGCCGCCGGCGGCCTGCGCGCGCTGCGCGATGCGCACGGCCCCAGGGCGCTGGCGGGGTTTGGCTCGGCCAAGGGCAGCAACGAAGAGGCCTATTTGTTCCAGAAGCTGGTGCGCACCGGCTTTGGCAGCAACAACGTGGATCACTGCACGCGGCTGTGCCATGCCTCCAGCGTGGCGGCGCTGCTGGAGGGCGTGGGCTCGGGCGCGGTGAGCAACCCGGTGAGCGACGTGGCGCATGCCGAGGTCATTCTGGTGATCGGCTCCAACCCCACATCCAACCACCCCGTGGCCGCCACATGGATGAAGAATGCCGCCCGGCGGGGTGCAAAGATCGTGCTGGCCGACCCGCGCGTGACCGACATCGGGCGCCACGCCTGGCGCGTGCTGCAGTTCCGGCCCGACACCGATGTGGCCGTGCTCAACGCGCTGATCCACACGGTGATCGAGGAGGGCCTGGCCGACGAGGCCTTCATCCGTGACCGTGCGCTCAACTACGAGGCCCTGCGAGAGAACGTGCGCGCCTACAGCCCTGAGGCCATGGCGCCGCTCTGCGGCATTCCCGCGGACACGCTGCGCGAGGTGGCGCGCGCGTTCGCCACGGCCAAGGCGTCGATGGTCCTCTGGGGCATGGGCGTGAGCCAGCATGTGCATGGCACCGACAACGTGCGCTGCCTGATTGCCCTCGCCACCGTCACCGGGCAAATCGGCCGGCCCGGCACGGGCTTGCATCCGCTGCGCGGCCAGAACAACGTGCAGGGCGCAAGCGACGCGGGCCTGATCCCGATGATGTTCCCCAACTACCAGCGCGTGGACAACGCCGAGGCGCGCGCGTGGTTCGAGCAGTTCTGGGGCTTGCCGCTGGACGACGCGCCGGGTTACACCGTGGTCGAGATCATGCACAAGGCCCTGGCCGATGAGGCCGACCCGCACAAGGTGCGCGGCATGTACATCATGGGCGAGAACCCGGCCATGAGCGACCCTGACCTGAACCATGCGCGCCAGGCGCTCGCGAGCCTGTCGCACCTCGTGGTGCAGGACATCTTCCTGACCGAAACCGCCTGGCTGGCCGACGTGGTGCTGCCCGCCAGCGCCTGGCCCGAGAAGACCGGCAGCGTGAGCAACACCGACCGCATGGTGCAGCTGGGCCGGCGCGCGCTCACGCCACCGGGTGACGCGCGGCCCGACCTGTGGATCGTGCAGCAGATGGCGAAGGGCATGGGCCTGGCCTGGGACTACGAGGGCGAAGAAGCTGGCGTGGCTGCCGTCTACGAGGAAATGCGCCAGGCCATGGCCGGCGCCATCGCGGGTATCAGTTGGGACCGGCTGGAGCGCGAGTCCAGCGTGACCTACCCCTGCCTCTCGGCCGAGGACCCGGGCCAGCCCATCGTATTCACCGAGCGCTTTCCCACCCCCACGGGCCGTGTGACGCTGGTGCCGGCCGACATCATCCCGGCCGACGAGCGGCCTGATGCCGACTACCCGCTGGTGCTCATCACGGGCCGCCAGCTGGAGCACTGGCACACGGGCAGCATGACGCGGCGATCGGCCGTGCTCGATGCCATCGAGCCGCACGCCACGGCCTCGCTGCACGGCGACGAACTGGCGCGCCTAGGGCTGGCGCCGGGCGACTGGGCGGCGATCCGCTCGCGCCGCGGTGCCGTACAGGTGCGTGTGCGCCGCGACGACGGCACGCCGCGCGGTGCGGTGTTCATGCCGTTTGCCTATGTGGAAGCGGCGGCCAACCTGCTCACCAATGCGGCGCTGGACCTGTTCGGGAAGATTCCCGAGTTCAAGTATTGCGCCGTGGCCGTGCGGGGCATTGCGCCGCCGCAGGGGCAGGGCGGCTGACTCCGGCGTACAGTGGCGCGCATGTCCTCCCGCCCCTTTATCTCCGTTGCTGTGGTCATGCGCCGCGAGCACCTGAACAACCGCTGGCAGCCCTGGCGCTGGTCCCTGGGCGAGGTCGTGCCGCATGAAGACGTGTTTGGCACCACGCCCCGCCTGTTGCGCCAGAGCGAGGCCGAGGAGCACTGGCTGTTCCCCGGCTTCGCCGTGGAGCTGTTCCGCGACGATATCGAGGGCTACCACCTCAATCTGAGCGCGCCCGAGCCCTGTTGGTTCGTGCACTGGCGCATGGACGAGGAGCCCGGCGCGGACGGGCACCAGCTGGCGCGTCCGGTCGATGTGAGCCTGAGCTACCACGATGCGGGCCGATGGCTGGATGCGCAGGAAAACGTGGACCAGGTGCCCGCGCCCGGCCCGGTGCGCGAATGGCTTCAGGCCTTCGTGACGGAGCACTACCAGCCCGAGCCCAAGCGCCGCCGCCGGCCCGAGAGCTTCCGCCCACTGACCGACCGGTTCGGCAACCCCGCTTCCATCTCCACGGGCAAGACGCGCGGAGGCGGCGGTGGCGGTGGTGCGCCGGCAGAAGGCGAGGGCGGTCATGGCTGAGGGCTTCCTGGGCCGCTGGTCGCGGCGCAAGCAGGAGGCGCGAGACCCCGAAACCGCTTCCCAGACCGAGGTGGAGGTTGCTGCGGCGCCCGATCTGCCGCCGCAGCGTGAAGCACCTGTGGCACCCGTGCAGCAACTCACCGCACAGCCAGCAGCGCAACCGGCAGCCGCAGCGCGGCCGTTGCCTACGCTGCAGGACGTGCAGGCGCTCACGCCAGAGTCCGACTTCTCCAGTTTCGTGACGCGCGGCGTGGCGCCGGAGGTTCGCAACGCCGCCATGAAGAAGCTGTTCAGCGACCCGCACTTCAATGTGATGGACGGGCTGGATGTCTATATCGACGACTACACCCAGCCCACGCCGCTGCCGCTGAGCACGCTGCGCCAGCTCGCCAGCGCCAAGGTGCTGGGGCTGGTGCAGGAGGACGCGCCGCAGGAGCGCGCCAGCGCGGCAAAGGCCAGCCAGGGTGCTGGGGTGATCGCGGCGCCGCAGGCCGCGGGCGGCCTTGATGTGGCACAGTCCGGCGTATGCAACGCCATTCCTAGCCCGCAGGCGCCGGATGCTGCACCGCAGCAGACCGCGCCCGCCAGCCACCTACCCGATGCCCAAGACGCTGATATGCGATTGCAACCGGACCATGCCCCTGGACCCCAGGGCACTGGGAACGGCTCTGCATGAGGAGCTGACGCTCCACTCCACCCTGTGCCGCCGCGAGGCCGGCGCCTTCCAGCAGGCCGTGCGCAGCGGCGAGACGGTGCTTGTCGCCTGCACCCAGGAACAACGCCTGTTCACCGAACTGGCCGAGCAGACCGAAGGGGCCACTTCGCCCCTGCGCTTCGTCAACATTCGCGAGACCGGCGGCTGGAGCCGCGATGCGCGCCAGGCCGGCCCCAAGATCGCTGCGTTGCTGGCGGCGGCCCATCTGCCAGAGCCCGAGCCTGTGCCCACCGTGAGCTTTCGCAGTGGTGGACGTCTGCTGATCATCGGTGCGCTGGATGCCGCCGAGCGTGCGGCCACGCTGCTGGCCGACGTGCTGGACGTGACGCTGTTCGCGCAAGGCCCCGGTGATGCCGGTGGCCGGCAAGAGCGGCGCTTTCCCGTGCTGGGCGGGCGCGTTGTGTCACTCAAGGGTTGGCTGGGGCGATTTGCGCTGCAATGGACGGCGGACAACCCCATCGACCTGGACCTGTGCACGCGCTGCAATGCCTGCGTGACCGCCTGCCCCGAGAACGCCATCGGGCTCGATTACCAGATCGACATGACGGCCTGTACCGGCCACCGCGATTGCGTGAAGGCCTGCGCGGTGGCGGGTGCCATCCGCTTCGAGCGCGAGGCCGAGGTGCAGTCGCAGGACTTTGATCTGGTGCTGGACCTGCGCCCTGCCGGCGCCGGGCCCACCTTTTTGCAGCACGCGCTGCCGCAGGGGTACTTCCGCTGGGACGGGCAGGACCTGCAGGCGCTGCTGCGCCTGCGCGACCTGGTGGGTGAATTCGAGAAGCCCAAGTTTTTCAGCTACCGCCAGAAGCTCTGCGCCCACAGCCGCAACCGTGGGGTGGGCTGCAATGCCTGCGTGGACATCTGCTCGGCCGAGGCCATCAGCAGCGACCCCGTGCGCCAGCAGGTGGTGGTCAATCCACACCTGTGCGTGGGCTGCGGCGCCTGCACCACGGTCTGCCCCACGGGCGCCATGGGCTATACCTACCCGTCCGCGCAGGACATGGGCACGCGCATCCGTACCCTGCTGTCCACTTATGCCCAGGCCGGCGGCCGCCAGCCCAGCCTGCTGCTGCACAGCCAGGAGAGCGGGCAGCAGCTCGTGCATGAACTGGGGCGCGCGGCCCAATTGGGCGTGGCCCAGGGCGTGCCCGCGCACATGATCCCCGTGGCGCTGTGGCATACAGCCAGTGTCGGTATCGATCTGTGGCTCAGTGCCATCGCGCAGGGGGCGACACAGGTGGCGGTGCTGTTCACGGGGGACGAGGCACCGCAGTACGTGGAAGGCCTGCAGTCGCAGATGGCGGTGGCGCAGGCGTTGTTGCACGGCCTGGGCTATACGGGCACGCATCTGCATTGCGTGCATGCGCGCTCCGCGACCGATCTGGATGCGGGGCTGCGCGCGATCGGCGGCGCGTGCGGCAGCGTACCGGCGCAGGCCGCCCGCTTCACGCCGACCAATGACAAGCGCGCCACGCTGGAGCTGGCGCTGGATCACCTGGTGACCAATGCCCCCGCGCGCGAGTTGCCCGAGGCCATTGCGCTACCCCAGGGGCCATCTCCGTGGGGTACGGTGGTCGTGGACAAGGACCGCTGTACGTTGTGCCTGAGCTGCGTGAGCGCCTGCCCCGCCGGCGCGCTGCAGGACAATCCGCAGGCACCGCAGCTGCGCTTCACTGAGCAGAATTGCGTGCAATGCGGCCTGTGCGAGCGCACTTGCCCCGAGAACGCCATCGCGCTGCAGCCGCGCATGCTGCTCACGCCGGAGCGCGGCCAGCCGCGCGTGCTGAACGAGACCCAGCCCTATGGCTGCATCCGCTGCGGCAAGCCTTTCGGCACGCTGCAGGCCATCGAGGCCATGCTGGGCAGGCTGGCCGACCACCCGATGTTCCAGGGCGAGGCGCTGGAACGCCTCAAGATGTGCGGCGACTGCCGCGTGATTGACCTGTACTCCGCCCAGAACGAAGCGAAAGTGACCGACCTGTGAGCAGCCCCACCACAGCCCACCTCACCGCCCCGGCCACCACCTCCGCGCTGGACGAGGAAACTGCGCGCGCCGAGCTGTACGGCCTGCTGGCCCAGCTGTACTACGCGTCGCCCGACCCGGCGTTGCTGGATGCGCTGCGCGTGGCCGTGACCGAGGCGCCTGCCAGCGGGGCCTTTTTGCAAGAGCCCTGGCAGCAGCTGGTGGCCGCAGTGCGCGAGATGCCGGACAGCGCGGTGGCGGCTGAGTACGACGCGCTGTTTGGCGGCGTGGGCAAGCCCGAGGTGTTTTTGTATGGCTCGCATTACCTGAGCGGTTTTCTGAACGAAAAGCCTTTGGCCCGCCTGCGCGCCGACCTGCATCGCCTGGGCCTGGCAGCGCGCGAAGACATGCCCGACACCGAGGATCACATTGCCTATCTGTGCGAGGTAATGCGCTACCTGATCGCCGGAGACGATGGCGGCGTGTGTCATCTGGAGTCGCAGCGCGCCTTCTTCGCGGCGCATGTGCAGCCCTGGGTGCTGCAGCTGTGCGACGCGCTGGCGCAGCAGCCGCGGGCACGCTTTTATGCGGCCTTGGCGCAGTTCACGCGTGCCTTCATGGCCGTGGAGGCGCAGGGCTTTGACATGCTGGAGTGAGTCCGACAGCCCCATAGCGCAAATCTGCAAAAGATGCTTGGCGCCCCGCCCTAAGGTGAGTCAGCGTAGCAAGTGCCGTTGCTGCAATGGGGTCAATGTCCTAGACTGTATGAATGCGGTTGCATAAGCCGCCTTTTTTTATTTTCTTGACATCTTTTCTGGAGGCGTAAATGCAGGATCGCCAGCCCACTTCCTCCCGCCGCCGTTTTTTTGCAGGTGCTGCCACGGTCGGTGCCGCAGCTGCCTCGGTGGCTGTTCTTCCGCGCATGGTTGCCTCTGGGCAGTCTGTGGCCGAGCAGGCACCTCGCCCCGCCCCTGAGCGGGGCGGCGGCTACCACGAGTCGGAACACGTCCGTCACTACTACAAAACCACCCGCATCTGATGCGGCACAGCGGGGTTCGCCATGTTGCTGACTAAAAAATCTTCTGGCCTGCCGCAAGGTGCGCAGGCTTCTTCATCGCCTTTCGTGCACAGCCTGCGCCGCGGCCTGGCGCAGGCCCTGCCCACCATGGATCGCCGTGCGTTCCTGCGCCGCTCGGGTCTGGGTGTGGGGGTGGGCCTTGCCGCTTCGCAGCTCACGCTGGTGCGCAAATCGCAGGCCGCCGAGGGCGCCAAGGTTGCCATCGGCGACACCAAGGTCGAGGTGCGCCGCACCGTGTGCACGCACTGCTCGGTGGGCTGCGCGGTGGATGCGGTGGTGGAGAACGGCGTCTGGGTGCGCCAGGAGCCGGTGTTTGATTCGCCCATCAACCTGGGCGCGCACTGCGCCAAGGGTGCATCGGTGCGCGAGCACGGCCACGGCGAGTACCGCCTGCGCTACCCGATGAAGCTGGTCAACGGCAAGTACGAGCGCATCAGCTGGGATACGGCGCTGAACGAGATCACCGCCAAGATGCAGGAGCTGCGCCAGGCCAGCGGCCCCGACAGCGTTTACTTTGTGGGCTCGTCCAAGCACAGCAACGAGCAGGCGTATCTGCTGCGCAAGTTTGTGAGCTTTTGGGGCACCAACAACTGTGACCACCAGGCGCGCATCTGCCACTCGACCACGGTGGCAGGTGTGGCCAACACCTGGGGCTACGGCGCCATGACCAATTCGTACAACGACATGCAAAACAGCAAGGTCGCTCTGTACATCGGCTCCAACGCGGCTGAAGCCCACCCCGTGAGCATGTTGCACATGCTGCATGCCAAGGAAACCGGCTGCAAGATGATCGTGGTAGACCCACGCTTCACCCGCACCGCTGCCAAGGCCGACGAGTACGTGCGCATCCGCTCGGGCACCGACATTCCTTTCCTGTTCGGCCTGGTCTATCACATCTTCAAGAACGGCTGGGAAGACAAGAAGTACATCCATGACCGTGTCTACGGCATGGAAAAGGTGCGCGACGAGGTCATGGCCAAGTGGACACCCGACAAGGTGGAAGAGGCCTGCGGCGTCAAAGAAGAACAGATGTTCAAGGTTGCGAAGATGCTGGCCGACAGCCGCCCCGGCACCATCGTGTGGTGCATGGGCCAGACGCAGCATTCCATCGGCAATGCCATGGTGCGTGCCTCCTGCATCTTGCAGTTGGCCCTGGGCAACGTGGGCAAGAGCGGTGGTGGTACCAACATCTTCCGTGGCCACGACAACGTGCAAGGCGCGACTGACGTTGGCCCCAATCCTGACTCCCTGCCAGGCTACTACGGCCTGGCCGAAGGCGCGTGGAAGCACTTTGCCAACGCCTGGGGGGTCGACTTCGAGTGGATCAAGGGCCGCTACGCCACGCCCGCGATGATGACCAAGAACGGCATCACCGTCTCGCGCTGGATCGACGGCGTGTTGGAGAAGAACGAGCTCATCGACCAGGATTCCAACCTGCGCGGCGTGTTCTTCTGGGGGCATGCCCCCAACTCGCAGACGCGCGGCCTGGAGATGAAGCGTGCGATGGACAAGCTCGACCTCTTGGTCGTGGTTGATCCCTATCCGTCGGCCACCGCCGCCATGGCGGCCATGCCCGGCAAGCCCGAGGACTTGAACCCCAACCGCGCGGTGTACCTGCTGCCCGCGGCCACCCAGTTCGAGACCAGTGGCTCGTGCACGGCATCCAACCGCTCGCTGCAGTGGCGCGAAAAGGTCATCGAGCCGCTCTGGGAGAGCCGCAGCGACCACATGATCATGTACCAGTTCGCGCAGAAGCTCGGCTTCGACAAGGAACTGGTCAAGAACTACCAGATGCAGAAGGTCAAGGGCATGGACGAACCCGTGCCCGAGGACATCCTGCGTGAGATCAACCGCTGTGTCTGGACCATTGGCTACACCGGCCAGAGTCCGGAGCGCCTGAAGGCGCACATGAAGAACATGCACATGTTCGACGTGAAGACGCTCAAGGCCAAGGGCGGCAAGGACAAGGAAACCGGCTACGACTTTACGGGCGACTACTTTGGCCTGCCCTGGCCGTGTTTTGGCTCGCCCGAGATGAAGCACCCGGGCTCGCCCAACCTGTACGACACCAGCAAGCATGTGATGGATGGCGGCGGCAACTTCCGCGCCAACTTCGGCGTGGAACGCGACGGCGTCAACCTGCTGGCCGAAGATGGCTCGCACTCGGTGGGCGCCGATCTCACCACCGGCTACCCCGAATTCGACCATGTGCTGCTCAAGAAGCTGGGCTGGTGGGCCGACCTCACCGAGGCGGAGCAGAAGGCGGCCGAGGGCAAGAACTGGAAGACCGACCCCTCGGGCGGCATCATCCGCGTGGCGATGAAGGTGCACGGCTGCCACCCGTTCGGCAACGCCAAGGCGCGCGCGGTGGTCTGGAACTTCCCCGACCCCATTCCGCAGCACCGGGAGCCCATCTACGGCACGCGTCCGGATCTCGTGGCCAAGTACCCCACGCACGATGACAAGAACGCGTTCTGGCGGCTGCCCACGCTCTACAAGAGCCTGCAGCAGAAGAACGTGGCCGACAAGGTGTATGAGAAATATCCGCTGATCCTTTCGTCCGGCCGTCTGGTCGAGTACGAAGGTGGTGGCGAGGAAACCCGCTCCAACCCCTGGCTGGCCGAGCTGCAGCAGGAGTCGTTCGTCGAGATCAACCCCAAGACGGCGGCCGATCGCGGCATCCGCAACGGTGAGCGCGTTTGGCTCAGCACCCCCACGGGCGCGCGCCTGAATGTGCAGGCCCTGGTGACCGAGCGCGTAGCGCCCGACACCTGCTGGATGCCATACAGCTTCTCAGGCCGCTGGCAGGGCGCCGACATGCTGGCGTATTACCCCAAGGGGGCAGCGCCTCTGGTGCGTGGCGAGGCCGTGAACACCGCGACAACGTATGGCTACGACGTCGTGACCATGATGCAAGAAACCAAGACCACGATCTGCAACGTGGAACGCGCATAAGGAGGCAGCGATGGCACGGATGAAATTCATTTGCGACGCGGAGCGTTGCATCGAGTGCAACAGCTGCGTGACGGCGTGCAAGAACGAGCACGAGGTGCCCTGGGGTGTGAACCGCCGCCGCGTGGTGACCCTGAATGACGGCGTGCCCGGTGAAAAGTCCATCTCGGTCGCCTGCATGCACTGCAGCGATGCGCCTTGCATGGCGGTGTGCCCCGTGAACTGCTTCTACCGCACCGAAGAAGGTGTGGTGCTGCACGATAAGGATGTCTGCATCGGCTGTGGCTATTGCAGCTATGCATGCCCGTTCGGTGCGCCGCAGTTCCCCTCGCAGGGCACTTTTGGTGTGCGCGGCAAGATGGACAAGTGCACCTTCTGTGCCGGTGGTCCCGAGGAGCACGGCAGCCAGGCCGAGTTCGAGAAGTACGGACGCAACCGTCTGGCCGAGGGCAAGCTGCCCGCCTGTGCCGAAATGTGCTCCACCAAGGCGCTGCTGGCCGGTGACGGCGACGTGGTCGCCGACATCTTCCGCACCCGCGTGGTCCAGCGCGGCAAGGGTGCCGAGGTGTGGGGCTGGGGCACGGCCTATGGTTCCAAGCAGGCCGGCCAGCCGCCGGCGGGAGCAAAGTCATGAAGACGCGTGCATGGCATGTTCTGGGCGCCCTGGGCGCAGCCGTGGCCCTGACGGCCTGCGGCGAAAAACCGCAGACCGGCGGCGGTGTGAAGTACGACGCACCGCCCTACGCGGGCACGGGCAGCAACTTCACTTCTCCCGACTGGAAGGCGGGCGATGCGGGCAGCTGGGAGCAAAAGCTCAAGACCCGCATGCAGTACGGCCAAAACGAATACAACCGCGTGCGGTGATGCGAGGTCTGCCATGAAACACCTCTTGTGTGCATTGCTGCTTGCCAGCGGTGCCGCGTGGGCGCAGGCCCCGGCGGCGCCCGCCAGCGACGCGGCAGCGCCCGCGGCGGCAGACGCTGCCCCTGTGCCGGCGGCGGTTGGTGCCGTCAAAAGCCAGAACATCTTCGACGTGAAGCCCGATGCCAGTGAGGAGCCGGGCTACGCCCAGCAGACCAACGGTGAGCGTGCCAAGGTTCAGCCGGGCAACAACGCGCCCATGTGGCGGCAGGTGCGAGATGGGGTGACGGGCTACAGCAGCCTGCCGGCGAGCCAGGCCCCTGAGGCCGGCAACCTGATCCAGCCGTTCGCGCAATACCCCGGCTCGCGCTACACCACGGCAGGCCAGGCGTGGCGCGAGGTGCGCAATAACTGGATCATTCCCTACGGCGCGGCCTTGCTGGGCATCACCGTGCTGGCGCTGGCCATCTTCTTTGTGACCAAGGGCACCCTGGGCCACGCGGATGCCGAGGCTGGCGGTCGCCGGATCGAGCGCTTCACGCCCTTCGAGCGCGCGGCGCACTGGTCCAATGCGATTGCGTTCGTCACGCTGGCCATCACGGGCATCCTGATGGCGTTCGGCAAGTTCTTCCTGCTGCCTGTGCTGGGCGCACAGCTCTTCGGCTGGCTGGCGTACGCGGCGAAGAACGTGCACAACTTCATGGGCCCGCTGTTCGCCGTGTCGCTCACGGTGATCATCGTCACTTTCATCAAGGACAACATCGCCAACCGCGCGGACTTTGTCTGGTTGTCCAAGGCAGGTGGCATGTTCACCAACAAGGAAGTGCCGTCGCACCGTTTCAATGCGGGCGAGAAGGGCATGTTCTGGTGGGGTATCACCATCCCTGGCGTGTTCGTCGTGCTGTCGGGCCTGGTGCTCGACAAGCTGATCCCCGGCTGGGGCCTGCTGCGGGGCGAGATGCAGATCGCACACATGGTGCATGCCACGCTGGCCCTCTGGATGATGGCGCTGCTGCTGGGCCACATCTACATGGGCACGATCGGCATGCGCGGGGCCTACAAGGCCATGAAGACCGGTTACGTGAGCGAGGCCTGGGCGCGCGAGCACCATGAGCTGTGGGCCGACGATGTCCGCAGCGGCAAGATTCCCGCACAGCGCAGTGGTGCGGCTACCGCCGCGCAAACCACGCCTTCCCACCCCGCCGTAGGAGGAACCTCATGATTTTTGCAGCAACTCTCGTGCGCCGCTGCACAGCGGGTCTGGCGCTGGCGTCGTTGGCCGGCGTGGCAGCCGCCAAGCTGCCGCCCCTGTCGCCCGAGGCACAGGCCAAGGCGGCAGAGACCGCCTCCAAGGCCGCATGGTCCGGCAAGGTGGACGCCTATAAGCTGTGTCAGGCACAGGACCGCGTGGTGGCGCACTACCGCCGCACCGCGCCGAACGCCGCGCCTGCGGTTTCTGCCCCCGCGTGCCTTGATCCGGGTCCTTTCAGCTACACGCCGCCGGAGGCCAAGCCGCTAGAGGCCGCGGGTGCTCACTCGCCTGCGGGCACTGCCACCAGCCCCCCCAACACGGCCGTGCCGGCCGCCGCCGCGTCGGCCCCCAAGAGCTGACCGAGCCGCCAGTCCGCGGTGCCTGGAGGCCCGTGGGCCGGTGACCGTGGCCTCTGTCCTGCACGCCCCGCCGCGCTCTGCGCGCCGGGGCGTCGTTACGTGTACGCTGCTCCCATGACGCCAACGTCCCAACCACAGACCCTCTCTCGCCATGCCAGTGTGCCGCGGCTCACGCAGGCGGTTGCGCCGCTCACCCATGCGGTGCAAGCCATCAACGAAAGAGGCGAGCGCGAAGAGCTGTACATTCCCGCCGAACGCCCGCTCACGGTGTACGTGGATCGGCGCGAGCTGGTCACGCTGATGACGCTGGGCGCACACCCCGAACTGCTGGTGTTGGGATACCTGCGTAACCAGCGGTTGGTGGATTCCGTGGAGGAGATCGAGTCCATCACCGTGGACTGGGAGGTCAACGCCGCCGCCGTCGCCACGCGCCGCGGCATCGCACGCATCGAAGAGCGCACCGCGCGCAAGGTCGTCACCACCGGCTGTGGCCAGGGCAGCGTGTTCGGCGGCTTGATGGACGAGGTGGCCGGCATACACCTGCCTCCCGCGCAACTGACGCAGGCCGAGCTGTACGGTATCGTCAACGCCATCCGACTTCAGGAATCCACCTACAAGTCCGCTGGCTCGGTGCACGGCTGCGCCCTGTTCCAGGGGCCGCAGATGCTCGTCTTTGTGGAGGACGTGGGACGCCACAATGCCATTGACACCATTGCGGGCTGGATGTGGATGCAGCAGCCTGCAGAGGCCATGCAGGGCAGCGACAAAGTGTTCTACACCACGGGTCGCCTCACGAGCGAGATGGTCATCAAATCCGCCCAGATGGGGGTGCCCATCGTGGTGTCGCGCAGCGGTATGACGCAAATGGGGCATGCCGTGGCCAGCCAGCTGGGGCTGTGCGCCATCGGACGTGCGACCAATCGGCGCTTTCTCTGCTACAGCGGGGCGGATCGGCTGGTGCTGCAGCCAGAGCTGGCACAGGCGCCGCCTGTACCCGCTGCGTAGCGGCGCAAGGGGCCCTATGTGGCCAATGGCGGTCACTGAGGCACACATAGTGCCCGGTGGCATGATGCACGCCATGCCCGCATCCCCCGCCTCCGCATCTTCGCAAGACTCGCCAACCGGCCGCATCGCTGTGCCATGGGCTCGCCTGGGCTGGCGCACGCTCTGGCGTGATCTGCGCGCGGGCGAGTTGCGCCTGCTCATGGTCGCCGTGACGCTGGCCGTGGCAGCGCTCACCTCGGTGGGTTTCTTTGCGGATCGAATTCAGGGTGGCCTGGCGCGCGACGCACTGCAACTGCTGGGCGGCGACGCAGTGGTGGCCAGCGACAACCCCACGCCCGTCGCGTTTGTGGAGCAGGCACGGGCGCTGGGTTTGACGGGCGTGACCACCCTGAGCTTTCCCACCATGGGGCGCGCGCCCGACCTGCAGGGCGGCGCCAGCCGGCTGGTGGCGCTCAAGAGCGTGGAGCCGGGCTACCCGTTGCGCGGCCGCCTGCAGGTGGCGGACGCCCCGCAGCGCCCCGGCATTCCTACACACAGCATTCCGGCGCAGGGCGAGGTCTGGGTGGACGCTCCGCTATTGGAGTCGTTGGCGCTCCAGTTGGGTGACTTCCTGCTGCTGGGGGACACGCAACTGCGCATCACGCGCATCATCACGCTGGAGCCCGACCGCGGGGCGGGCTTCATGAACTTTGCCCCGCGCGTGATGCTCAATGCGATGGATCTGCCCGCTACCGGGCTGGTGCAGCCCGCCAGCCGCATCACTTACCGCTTTGCGGTGGCCGGCACACCGGACGCCGTCAAGCGCTTCACCGCCTGGGCCAGTGCGGCGGCGGCCGAGCCGGGCATGCGCGGCGTGCGTGTGGAGTCGCTGGACAGCGGCAGGCCTGAGATGCGCCAGACGCTGGACCGCGCGCAGAAGTTCCTCAACCTCGTGGCGTTGCTGGCGGCGTTGCTCTCGGCCGTGGCCGTGGCGCTGGCGGCGCGCGGCTTCGCCAACGAGCATCTGGACGCCGCCGCGCTGCTGCGCGTGCTGGGCCAGAGCCAGCGCACGATCGCCGGCGCCTACGTGATGGAGTTCGCGCTGGTCGGCCTGTTCGCCAGCGCGCTGGGTGTGCTGCTGGGCTTTGCGGTGCACCATGTGTTCGTGTTGCTGCTTGCGGGGCTGGTGGAATCGGCACTGCCTGCGGCCAGCCTCTGGCCCGTGGCCTTCGGCGTGGGCGTGGGCCTCACGCTGATGTGCGCCTTCGGCCTGCCGCCGGTGCTGCAGCTGGCGCAGGTGCCGCCGCTGCGCGTGATCCGGCGTGACCTGGGGAATGTGCGGCCCACGTCCCTGGCTGTGCTGGGCCTGGGCGTGGCGGGGTTTGCGGCGCTGCTGCTGGTGGTCAGCCGCGACTGGAAGCTGGGCGCGATCGCCGTGGGTGGTTTTGCCGCAGCCGCGCTGCTGTTTGCCGCGCTGGCCTGGGCGGCCGTGGGGCTGCTGCGCAAGAGTGTGCGCGAGACCACGGCGCCGCGCTGGCTGGTGCTGGCCACGCGCCAGATCGCCGCGCGCCCCGCCTATGCCGTGGTGCAGGTAAGCAGTCTGGCGGTGGGGCTGCTGGCGCTGGTGCTGCTGGTGCTGTTGCGCACGGACCTCATCGCCAGCTGGCAGCGTGCCACGCCGGCCACGGCGCCCAACCGTTTCGTGATCAACATCCTGCCGGACCAGGCCGAGGCCTTTCGCCAGATGCTGCAGCGGGCTGGCGTGGCGCAGTACGACTGGTACCCCATGTTCCGCGGCAGGCTGGTGGCCATCAACGACCGCCCGGTGGGCATGGACGACTATGAGGACGACCGCGCCAAGCGCCTGGTGGACCGTGAGTTCAACCTCTCCAACGCCCACGACGCGCCGGAGCACAACCCCATCGTGGGCGGGCGCTGGACCCCTGACGAGCACGGCGCCGTGAGCGTGGAGGAGGGTATCGCCAAGACGCTGGGCCTCAAGCTGGGCGATCGACTGCGCTTTGACATCGCCGGCGTGCAGAGCGAGGCGCGCATCACCAGCCTGCGTCAGGTGGACTGGAGTTCCATGCGTGCCAATTTCTTCGTGATGTACCCGGTGGCGCAGATGCCCGACGTGCCCTACACCTACCTGGCCGCCTACCGCGCACCGCAGCAGCCGGGCTTTGACAACGCGCTGGTGCATGCCTTCCCCAACATCACCAACGTGGACATGAGCGCCACGCTGGCCCAGGTGCAAGGGGTGCTGGCGCAGGTGATCCGCGCGGTGGAGTTTCTGTTTGCCTTCACGCTGGCGGCTGGGCTGGTGGTGCTGTTCGCGGCCGTCACCGCCACGCGCGAGGAGCGCGCACGCGAATTCGCCATCATGCGTGCCGTGGGCGCGCGTGCCAGCCTGCTGCGACAGGTGCAGCGTGCCGAATTGGCCGGCGTGGGCCTGCTGGCGGGCTTCCTGGCCAGCTGTGTGGCCGTGGCCGTGGGCTGGGCGCTGGCGCGCTATGTGTTCGACTTCAGCTGGACGGCCCAGTTCTGGGTGCCGATCGCCGGTGCGCTGGCGGGTGCGCTGCTGGCGCTGGCGGCGGGTTGGTGGGGTTTGCGCGAGGTGCTGCGCCGCCCCGTGGTACAGACGTTGCGCAGCGCAGCGCAGGAGTGAGGAGGGCCATGCCGCAACACGACACGCCGCATTGGGAACCCGACTGGTCGCAGGCGCCCGAGGGCTGGGATTGGCTGGCGCAGGACGAAGACGGGCGCTGGTACTGGTACCGCACGCAGCCGCAGGTGGGTGTGGGCGGCGGCGTGTGGCGCTCCAACTCGCGCAACCAGCAGTACGCCGGCCAGGGCCTGCCCAACCCGGCCTGGGACGCCTCGCTGCGCCATCGTCAACAATGATTTTGATAGCTGCCAGCGCTTGCTGGTATTGCGCTGGAGGCCAATTTGCTTATTGACGCAGACGAGAGTGCCGATCTGGCTGCCGCGCTGTGTCGGGCCCTGGGCGTGGCCGAGGGGGGGCCGGTGGAGCATGTGCAGACGCACCTGTCGCATCTGCTGCTGACCCCTACGCATGCCTACAAGCTCAAGAAGCCGCTGCACCTGCCCTTTGCCGATTTCCGCACGCTGCAGGCGCGGCGCCATTTCTGCGGCGAGGAACTGCGCCTGAACCAGCGCCTGGCGCCCATGCTCTACCGGGACATACTGCCGGTGGTGGGCAGCGCCAAGGCGCCGCGCCTGGGGAGCGTGGAGGAAGCCGGCAACGCTATCGACTGGGTGCTGCGCATGCGCCGCTTTCCCAAGGGCAGCGAGGCCGACGCCCTGGTGCGCGCCGGCGCGCTGCTGCCCGCGCAGGTGGACGCGTTTGCCGTGCATCTCGCGCGCTTTCACGTCGGCGCGCCGGTGGCGCCGCCGGATGGCGGCTGGGGCACGGCCGTGCAGGTGGAGCAGGCCATCACCGGCGTGCTGGACACGCTGGCGCCGCTGCTCGGCGAAGCCGAGAGCGCGCGGCTGGCGGCGCTGCGCATGTGGTTCAGCGCGCGCCAGCCCACGCTGGCCCAGTGCTGGGCCGTGCGCCACGCCACGGGCCATGTGCGCGAAGGCCATGGGGACCTGCACCTGGGCAACGTGGTGCTGCTGGCGGGTGTGCTCACCGCCTTCGACTGCATCGAGTTCAGCCCGCCGCTGCGCTGGATCGACACGCTGGCCGACGCGGGTTTCTTCAGCATGGACCTGCATGCCCATGGCCGGTCGGACCTGGCCTGGCGCTTCCTGGACGGCTACCTGGCGGTCACGGGCGACTATGCCGGCCTGGCCGTGCTGCGCCCCTACGAGGTCTACCGCGCGCTGGTGCGGGCCATGGCCGCGCGCCTGCGTGCTGCGCAGGGTCTGGCGGGGACATCGGGGCCGGACTATCTGGCTTGCGCCGAACGCCTGGCCGCGCCGCTGGCCCCCCGCCTGCTGATCACCTACGGACTGTCGGGGTCTGGCAAGTCCACCGTCGCCGCCGCGCTGCTGGAGCAAGGTGCCGTGCGCCTGCGCTCGGATGTAGAGCGCAAGCGCCTGTATGGCCTGGCGGCGCTGGACCGCTCCGCCGCGCGGGGCGTGGACATCTATACCCCCGAGGCCTCGCAGCGCACCTTCGCGCACCTGCGCCAGCAGGCCCGCGCCGTGCTGCAGGCAGGCTACCCGGTGATCGTGGACGCGGCCTTCCTGCACCGGCGCGAGCGCGACGCCTTTCGCGCGCTGGCAAGCGAATTGAGCGTTCCGTTCACCATCCTGCATTGCCATGCGGACCCACAGCAACTGCGCGAGCGCGTGCTGCGCCGCAGCGCGGCCGGCACCGACCCGTCGGAGGCCGGCCTGGCCGTGCTCGCGCGCCAGCAGGACAGCGCCGAGCCACTGGCGCCCGACGAGCAGGCGCAGGTGCTGGACCTGGCCACCGACCGGGCATGGGATGCGGCCGCGCTGTGGCGCCGTTGGCAGGCGGCGGGCCGTGGCGCGGAGGGTGGTGCTTGATGTGTGTCAACATGCCTCGTATCGCCAGTGGCATGCTGAAACCATGAACACCACCCCTCTCTCCGATTCCCAACGCGAACAGCTGCGCGGCGCGCTGGAGCAGCGCAAGCAGCAATTGCTGGCCGAACTGGGCGAGGCCCAGCGCGACACGCTGGCCGTGGCCACCAACCGCGCCGATGCCGAGCGGCTGGACGACCGCAAGGACCAGGCCGACCGCATGGCGCAAGCCACCGTGCGCGATGCCGAGGCCACGCGCGACCACGACGAGCTGGTGGCGGTGCGCGCGGCCCTGGCACGCCTGGCCGACGGCAGCTATGGCGAGTGCACCGACTGCGGCCAGCCCGTGGGCGTGGCCCGCCTGCTGGCCCAGCCCGCGGCGGCGCGCTGCATTGCCTGCCAGTCCAAGGCCGAGGCGCGCGGCGAGCGTTGACAGCCCTGAGGAAGCGGCGCCGGCGCCGGCCCGCTTTCTACAATGGCGCGTATGTCAGCACCTGATCCCGCGCCGTCCGCCCCCACGCCTGCCACACCGTTCGAGCGGATCGGCGGCGAGCCGCGCATCCGCCAACTGGTGGACCGTTTCTACGATCTCATGGACCTGGAGCCCGGCTACGCCGAGCTGCGTGCCAGCCACGGCACTACCCTGGATGACGCGCGCGACAAGCTGTTCTGGTTCCTCTGCGGTTGGCTCGGCGGGCCCGACCACTACCAGAGCCGCTTCGGCCACCCGCGTTTGCGCGCGCGCCACATGCCGTTTTCCATCGGCATCCTGGAGCGGGACCAGTGGGTCGCCTGCATGGACCAGGCCATGGGGGAAGTGGGCGTGCCCGACGACCTGCGCGCGCGCCTGAACGAGAGCTTCATGGGCACGGCCGACTGGATGCGCAACCGCGGCGGTTGAAATAGCTATTGATTCAATAGCTATTGGCGCTGGTGGCAAGGGCGGTGAAGACGGATGCGACATGTGGACCCGCGGCGTCACATGCCTGTCAAACCCGCCCTACAGACTCTGGCGTTTTATCCACCACCAGGGTCTTCCATGCAGGACACTTTCTTGCGCGGCCAGCCATTTGCCACGCGCCTTGCCTTTGTTTTCCCCCGTCGCCATGCGCTGGGCGCGCTGGCCTGTGCCGCGCTGCTGGCCGCCTGCGGCGGCAACGACGACGATGGCGACAGCTCCGCCGCCACGCCCGCCACGGCCACGCTGGCCGTGCTGGAAACCACCGATCTGCACTTCAACGTGCGCAGCTTCGACTACTTCAAGCTGGCTGAGGACAAGACCTACGGCTTCGAGCGCACGGCCACGCTGGTGCGCGCCGCGCGCAAGGAGTTCGCCAACACCCTGCTGGTGGACAACGGCGACACCATCCAGGGCACGGCTCTGGCCGACTACGAGGCCACGGTCAGCCCCATCCCGTGCACGCAGCAGCTGTCCATGTACAAGGCCATGGGCGCTTTAGGCTTTGACGCGGGCACGCTGGGCAACCATGAGTTCAACTACGGCCTGCCGTTCCTGAACCAGGTGCTGGGCGGCGGCCTGGAGGTGGACGGCGTGGACGCCACCAAGAAATGTGCGGGCAACGGCTATCCCGCCGTGCTGGCCAACGTGTACAGCAGCAAGACCAAGAAGCCCCTGGTGCAGCCCTACACGGTGCTGGAGCGCACGCTGGTGGCCAAGTCCGGCGACGGCAAGGAGGTCCAGCTGCCCATCAAGATCGGCGTGATCGGTTTCACCACGCCGGGCATCATGAACTGGGACAAGCGCTTCCTGGAGGGCAAGGTCTACACCGAAGGCGCCGTGGAGGCCGCGCAGAAGTACGTGCCTGAGCTGCGTGCCAAGGGTGCCCAGCTGGTCGTCGCGCTGCTGCACGGCGGCCTGGACGCCAGCAGCTATTCGCCCACCATGGAGAACCCGGGCCTGCACCTGTCCAAGGTGCCGGGCATCGACGCCATGGTCATGGGCCACCAGCACAGCGTGTTCCCGGACCTGTCGGCCAAGCCCGCCTTCACGCAGGCTGGCGTGGACAACAAGGCCGGCACCATCAATGGCGTGCCTGCCGTGATGGCCAGCTCCTGGGGCAAGGCGTTGGGCGTGATCCAGCTTGCGCTGAAGTGGGACGGCAAGGCCTGGAGCGTGGACAAGGCGGCCAGCAAGAGCGAGCTGCGCAACATCCAGACCAAGGACGCCGCAGGCGCCAACGTATTCGTGGCCGCCGACCCCGCCGTGGCACCGCTGATCGAGAGCCAGCACCAGGCCGCCATCAACTACGTGAAGACGCCGATCGGCAACACCGACTTCCGCATGAGCACGCTGTTTGCCGACGTGGGCGACCCCGGCGCGATCCAGATCGTCAACCAGGCGCAGCAGGCCTACGTGGCGGCCTACATCCAGGCCAACCTGCCGCAGTACGCGCAATTGCCCGTGCTGTCGGTGAGCGCGCCGTTCAAGTCGGGCTTCCAGGGCGGCAAGGACTTCACCGACGTCGCGGCCGGCCCGCTGGCCATCTACAACGCGGCCGACCTGTACCTGTACCCCAACACCGTGTACGCGGTGAAGGTGAACGGCGCCGACGTCAAGGACTGGCTGGAGGCCGCCGCCAAGCGCTTCAACCATATCGACCCCGCCAAGGCCGGCGAGCAGGCGCTCATCAGCACCTTCCCCGGCTACAACTTCGACATGTTCACCACCGCGGACGTGCAGTACGAGATCGACGTGACGCAGCCCGTGGGCAGCCGCATCAAGGGCCTGACCTACAAGGGCCAGCCCATCGATCCGGCGCAGGAGTTCGTGATCGCCACCAACAACTACCGCGCCACCAGCGGCAAGAGCTTCATCCCGAAGCTGGACGGTTCGGCCACCATCTGGGCCTCGCCGGATGCCAACCGTGACGTGGTCATCGAGTACGTGCGCAAGAACCCGCAGGTCACGCGCGTGGCCAACGGCGCGGCCAAGAGCTGGCGCTTCACCCAGGTGTCGACCGCGGGCGACGTGGTGTTCAGCTCCGGCGCGGACGCGCTGCCCGTGGCCCAGGCCGCGGGGCTGGCCGGCGTGTCGCTGCTCGCGGCCGATGACGGCTCGGGCAAGGGCATGGCCAAGTACAAGATCGACCTGTCCAAGTAAGCGCTGCGCGTCCCCCCGCACGGGGGCGGGCCCACGGTGGTGCACGCCCTCGTGGGCCTTTTGCTTCTAAAACAATAGCTGCTGGCGCTTGATGGATAAGCGCTGGAGGCTGTTTTGGCTTGTAGTGCTGGTCGTCAGCCGCCCGGCCTGCGCCGCCCGGGCTGCAGCAGCACCACCAGCGCGCCCGCGCCGCCGTCCAGCGGCCGCGCCTGCACGAAGGCCAGCACCTCTTTCTTTTGCACCAGCCAGCGTTGCACCCGGCCCTTGAGCACCGGTGTGCGGCCGGGCGACCCCAACCCCTTGCCATGCACCACGCGCACGCAGCGCAGGCCCGTGCGATGGGCCAGTCGGATGAACTCGCCCAGCGCCTCGCGCGCCTCGTCGGTGCGCAGGCCGTGCAGGTCCAACTGGCGCTGGATGCTCCAATGCCCTCCGCGCAGCTTGCGCGTCACGTCCAGCCCGATGCCCGGGCGGCGAAAGCTGAGCTGGTCGTCCACGTCCAGCAGCGTGGTCACGTCGAACTCGTCGCTCAGCGACTCGCGCAGCACGCGCTCTTCGTCCAGCGCGCGCTGCACGGGCAGGGGCTCGGGCGGCTCGGGCGTGGACCAGCGCCGCTCGTGTCCCCGCTTGAGCGGCTGCACGGGGCCCACCGCATCGGCGAACAGGTGGCGCTCGGCGCGGGCGCGCCGCTCGGCCTCGCGGCGCAGGCGCTCGCGCTCGGCCCGCTGCTGCGCGGCCTCCTGCAACGCACGGCGCAGGGGCTTGAGGTCGGCGAAGGAACGGGCGGTGAGGGCGGCGTTCATGGGCTGGCGGTGGTTGTACCGCATCGTCCATGTCCGCCCTGGGGGTCCAGGTATTCGGCAGCAATGAACTGCGTGACCTGCGCGGGGTTGAAGTTGTCGTCGCTCACGAAGACCAGCACGCAGCTGCCCGCCGTGCTGCCGCCTGCGCCACCGCCGGGCAGGGACGGGCCCCAGGTCATGCCCTCCAGATTGTCCACATCCAGGCCCAGGGCGGCGAAGTCGGCCACCAGGGTCTTGGGGGGGCTGTGGTGGTTGGCGGGGGTGAGCGCATCCAGCGCCAGCGTGTCGCTGCCCGCGCGCGTGTCGATGCGGTACAGCCGCGCGGCAAAGCCGGCGCCGGCGCTGTAGGCGCGCTCCAGCACCAGCAGGTGGTGCGCACCGTCGGCCAGGATCTCGCTCACGCCGTTCATCTGCGGTCCCCAGGGCAGGCGGCGGGCCTGCGGCACGGCGTCGGGCGGGTAGGCGATCTGGCGCAGCGCTTGGCCGCTGACCAGGTCGATGGCCGTGATGCGCACCGGCGCACCGCCCGATGCGGGCGTGGCCGGGGGGCCGTCCTGGCGCCAGGGCAGTTCCATGGACAGCCATGCGGTGCGGCCATCGGGCGCCAGGGCGAGGCCCTCCAGCGTGCCGTTGCTGCGCGGTCCGCTGCCGGCCTGGGGCGTGAAGCGGGCGGGCAGGGCGACATCGCGCACGGCCGCGCCGTCGGCGCGGCTTACGCGCAGTTGCGGGCCGAAGCCGCGGCTGAAGTCGCCCTCGCTGGTCCACACGAACTGCGCGCCGCCAGGCAGCCAGCGCACGGCTTCCGCGTCGGGCACGTCCATGCCGGGGTGCGCCCTCAGCCACGGCGCGTAGGGCCGGCCGCCGGCATGCAGCAGCGTATGCACGCCGGTGAATTCGGGCGGGGCGAGGGCGGTGGCGTCGTAGCGCAGCCGGGCGGTGTAGATGCGCGCCGGGTCATGGCTGGAGCGGTCGTCGCTGATGAGCAGGTAGGTGTCTTGCGCGGCGTTGTAGTCGATGCCGGAGAGGCCGCCCACCGTGGTGCCGCCATAGCGGGTGAGCGGCGGCACGGTGGCGGTGCCGATGAGCCGCAGCAGCGGGGCCTGGGCCGGCGGCTGCGGGGGCGGCAGGCGCGTGGCCAGCGGGGCGCAGCCCGCCATGGCCAGCAGCAGCGCCTGGGCCAGTACGCGCCGCGCGCGCCCCGGTGCGCTCACACCAGCCCTTGCTCGGCCATGGACAGGGCCGCGCCTGGCGCCACGATCACATGGTCGAGCACGCGCACGTCCACCAGCGCCAGCGCGGCCTTCAAGGTCTGGGTCAGCGCCTCGTCGGCGCGGCTGGGCTGCACGCTGCCGCTGGGGTGGTTGTGCGCCAGCACCACGGCGGCGGCATGGTGGTGCAGGGCGCGCAGCACCACTTCACGGGGGTAGACCGAGGTCTGCGTGAGCGTGCCCCGGAACAGCTCTTCCATGGCGATCAGGCGGTTGCCGCTGTCCAGGAACAGCACGGCGAACACCTCGTGCGTGCGCCCCGCCAGGTGCAGCTGCAGGTAGTGCTGGACGGCCTGCGGGGAGTCGAACACCTCGCGCTCGCGCAGCTGCTGGGCCATGGCGCGGCGGGCGAGTTCCAGCACGGCCATCAGCTCGGCGCGCTTGGCGGGGCCCAGGCCCTTGATGCGCTGCAGGTCCTGGCTGCTGGCGTGCAGCAGCCCGGCAATGCCGCCAAAGCCGCCGCCGGCGCTGCGGCCCGTGGCGGGGTCGCGCACGGGATCATCCAGCAGCTCCTGGGCCAGCTGCAGCACGCCCTTGCCCGCCAGGCCCGTGCGCAGCAGGATGGCCAGCAGTTCGGCGTCGGACAGTGCTGCGGGGCCGCGTGCGAGCAGCTTTTCGCGGGGCTGGGCATCCAGCGGCAGGTCTTTGAGGGGCATGGCGCGGTGGGCGCCGCCCCGGCATACGGCCGTGGGGGCTTGCCCGGTTTTCTACAATGCCGGCAGTTTATCGAGAGCTTTCATGACCGCAGACGCCTTCGCATCCTCGTCCTCCGTGCCCACTGTGCAACAGGGCTCGTTCCTCACGCTGCACTACCGCCTGGCCGGCCCAGCGGGTGACGTGATCAATACCTTCGAGGACAAGCCCGCCACGCTGTCGGTCGGCACGGGCGAGCTTTCGCCCGCGCTGGAGCAGCGCCTGATCGACCTGCCCGAGGGTGCGCGCGCCACGTTCGAGCTGGCCGCGGGCGAGGCTTTCGGCGAGCGCAACCCCGACATGCAGCAATGGGTGGCCAAGAAGCTGCTGAACGAGCTGGGCGACCCCCACGAGGAGTACACCGTGGGCGACGTGGTGCAGTTCCCCACGCCCGACGGCACGGGCCAGTACGCCGGCGTGGTGCTGGAGGTGCGCGAAGACGGCGCCGTGCGCTTTGACTTCAACCACCCGCTGGCGGGCGTGCCCGTCACCTTCGAAGTGCTGCTCATCGGCGTGCTCTGAACGGGACGCCGCCATGCAAAAACCCCAGGAAATCGTTCTGGCCGAGCCGCGCGGCTTTTGCGCGGGGGTGGACCGGGCCATCGAGATCGTCGAGCGCGCCATTGCCAAGTTCGGCGCGCCCATCTACGTGCGCCACGAGATCGTGCACAACACCTACGTGGTGAACGACCTGAAGGCCAAGGGCGCGATCTTCATCGAGGACCTGGACGAGGTGCCGCCCGGCGCCACGCTGATCTTCTCGGCCCACGGCGTGAGCCGCGCTGTTCAGGACGAGGCGCGCGCGCGGGGTTTCACCATCTTCGACGCCACCTGTCCGCTGGTGACCAAGGTGCATGTCGAGGTGGCCAAGCTGGCCAAGGAAGGCTACGAGTTCATCATGATCGGCCACAAGGGGCACCCAGAGGTAGAGGGCACCATGGGCCAGTTGGACCATGGCATCCACCTGGTGGAAGACGTGGCCGACGTGGCCCGTGTGCAGCCCGCGCAGACCGAGAAGCTGGCCGTGGTCACGCAGACCACGCTCAGCGTGGACGACGCGGCCGAAATCACCGCCGCCGTGCGCGCGCGCTTTCCCTCCATCCGCGAGCCCAAGCAGCAGGACATCTGCTACGCCACGCAGAACCGCCAGGACGCGGTGAAGCTGCTCAGCCCGCAGGTGGACCTGGTGATCGTGGTGGGCAGCCCCACCAGCTCCAACAGCAACCGCCTGCGCGAGCTGGCAGCGCGCCTGGGCACGCCGGCCTACATGATCGACAGCGTGGACGAGCTGCGCCACGAGTGGTTTGACGGCATCTCCCGCGTGGGCCTCACGGCCGGTGCGTCGGCACCCGAGGTGCTGGTGCAGGCCGTGATCACGCGCATCAAGGAACTGGGCGCGGTGGCCGTGCGCAAGCTGGACGGCATTAAGGAAACCGTGAAATTCCCGCTGCCCAAGGGCCTGAAGCTGGACACCGCGACGGGCCTGGAGATCACCGAGCGCCCGCCCGAAACCGGCCCGGGCGGACACTGAACGCACTTCTTCGCCCGCTAAAGCCGGGCGTCGCGGGGCTGCACAAACCCTGTCTGCGACAGCTTTGCTTCATTATTGATAGCTGCTCGCGCTTGATGGATAAGCGCTAAGGGCATATTTGGCATCTATATTGCAATGCCTGGGCGTGGGTGGGGCATGTGGCACCGGATGGCCAATCCCCCGCAGAATGTGGGCCTCTTTACAATTTCCGCTTCTTCACACCGTGGGGGCACGCTGGGCCCCCTGCATATGGAAATAGCAATACTGTTCGCCCTCATCCTGCTCAATGGCGTGTTCGCCATGTCCGAGCTGGCTTTGGTCTCCGCGCGCAAGACGCGCCTGCAGAAGCTGATCGATGAGGGCGATAGCGGGGCGATCGCCGCGGCCAAGCTGGGTGAGAACCCCACGCGCTTTCTCTCCACCATCCAGATCGGCATCACCTCGATCGGCGTGCTCAACGGCATCGTGGGCGAGTCGGCCCTGGCCAAGCCGCTGGGCGAGTGGCTGCTGGGCCTGGGGGTGGAGCCGCAACTGGCCGGCTACCTGGCCACGGGCCTGGTGGTGGTGCTGATCACCTACTTCTCGATCGTCGTCGGCGAGCTGGTACCCAAGCGGCTGGGCCAGAGCTACCCCGAGACGGTGGCGCGCGTCGTGGCGCGCCCCATCAACTGGCTGGCACTCGCCACCAAGCCCTTCGTGCGCCTGCTGTCGATCTCCACCGAGGGGCTGCTGCGCGCCCTGGGGGTGAAGGAGTATTCCGCCAGTGCCGTGACGGAGGACGAAATCCACGCCGTGCTGGCCGAGGGCACGAGTGCCGGCGTGATCGAGTCGCACGAGCACCAGATGGTGCGCAACGTGTTCCGCCTGGATGATCGGCAGATCGGCTCGCTCATGGTGCCGCGCGCGGACGTGGTGTTCCTCGATGTGGAGGAGCCTTTCGAGGAGAACCTGCGGCGCATCGAGGAGTCCGACCATGCGCGCTTTCCCGTGGTGCGCGGCGGCATGGAGAACATCCTGGGCGTGCTCAACGCGCGCCAGTGGCTGTCGCGCACGGTGCGCGATGCCCAGGCGCGCGACCTGACGACCCAGCCGCTGCAGACGGCGCTGTACGTGCCCGAGACCATCAACGCCCGGGAGCTGCTGGACAACTTTCGCCTGTCGGACGTGCAGATGGCCTTCGTCATTGACGAGTACGGCGAGGTGCAGGGCATCGTGACCGTGCAGGACATCATCGAGGCCATCACGGGCGAGTTCCAGCCGCGCGACCCTGAAACCTCTTGGGCCGTGGAGCGCGAGGACGGCAGCTGGCTGCTGGATGGCCACATTCCCGTGCCCGAACTCAAGGACCGCCTGCAACTGTCCACCGTTCCCGAAGAGGACCGCGGCCGCTACCAGACCCTGAGCGGCATGGTCATGTTGCTGACCGGCAAGCTGCCCAAGGTCACCGACACGGTGCAATGGGAGCGCTGGCGCTTCGAGGTGGTGGACATGGATGGCAAGACCATCGACAAGGTGCTGGCCTCGCGCCTGCCCGATGAGGAGGCCAGCGCCGATCCCGCGAGCGGCGACTGAGGCTCAACTCCACAGGTCCAGCGGCGGGTCCGCCGCCACCGCGCGCAGGATGTCGGTGCGCGAGATGAAACCCGCGAGCAACCCGCGCTCATCCGTCACCGGCAGGCCGGGCAGGCCGGTGTCCAGCAGCACGCCCGCCACGCGGCGCAGTTCCGTGTCCGCAGCCACCGTGGGCACGGGACTCACCATCACTTCGGAGACCGGCCGGCGCGCGAGCTCAATGGCCTGCTTGACCGCGCCGGGCTCGGGCAGCAGGTCCAGGGGCGCCATGTCGGCGCGCAGCAGCAGGCCCACCACTTGGCCCTGATCATTCACCACGGGGGCCTGTGCGATTTCGTGCTCGGCCAGCGTCTGCCACGCATCGTTCACCCGCTGATCGGGGGCCACCGCGAGCGCGCCCCTGGTCATCACGTCGCCCACGCGCGACAGCGGCTGACGCGGCTGGGCGGGGCCCTGCTCGGTCTGTACATAGGCCGATACGGCCTCCAGCAGGCGCAGGGGCTTGGGCGTCGCCGTCTGCGCCGTGGCGGGAGGGGCTGCGGTCGCAACAGGTGCCGCGTCGCTGTCCAGGGCGCGCGTGCGCAGGGCCTGGGGGCGGTGCACGCGCCGCACCGGCGCCACCTGCGCCAGCTTGTCCGGTCCACCCCGGTAGATTTGCCCCGAAGGGCCGAACACGAAAAACATGGTTTTGCCTCCTGACCCCTGGCCAATGCACCCGTATTGATGGTGCATTGCCATGTTATCGGCGCAAAACGCCGCGGCTTTCGCCCCAGTACGCTCTTAGCATGCCGGGCTGCGCCACTAAAATCGCCGCCTATGCTAGACATCCTCCTCCTTCGCAAAGACCTCGCATCGGCCGTCGCACGGCTGGAAACCCGCAAGAAGCCCCAGGCCTTCCTGAATGTGGAGGCGTTCCAGGCCCTGGAGTCCGAGCGCAAGACCATCCAGATGCGCACCGAGGAGTTGCAGTCGCAGCGCAACCAGCTGTCCAAGCAGATCGGCATGCTCATGGGCAAGGGTGAGAAGGACGCCGCCGAGGCTGCGAAAGCCCAGGTGGCCGCGATCAAGGCGGAACTGGACGGTTCTGCCACCCGGCTGGATCAGATCCAGGGCGAACTGCAAACGATGCTGGCCGCCGTCCCGAATCTGCCGCACGAGAGCGTGCCCGTGGGCTCGGACGAGAGCGCCAACGTGGAGGTGCGCCGCTGGAGCCCCGATGGCCCACAGCCGCGCAGCCTGGGCTTCACCCCCAAGGACCATGTGGACCTGGGCGAGCCGCTGGGCCTGGACTTCGACATGGGCGTGAAGCTCTCGGGATCGCGCTTCACGGTGATGAAGGGGGGCATCGCGCGCCTGCACCGGGCCCTGGCGCAGTTCATGCTGGACGTGCAGACCCAGGAGCACGGCTACACCGAGTGCTACGTGCCCTACGTCGTCAATGCAGACTCGCTCAAGGGCACGGGCCAATTGCCCAAGTTCGAGGGCGACCTCTTCGCGGCCCAGAAGGGCGGTCAGGACGCTGAGCCCGTACCCGACAACGCGCAGCTGTACCTCATCCCCACGAGCGAGGTGCCCCTGACCAACTTCGTGCGCGACGAAGTCTTGGCCGAGGCCCAGCTGCCGCTCAAGCTCACGGCCCATACGCCCTGCTTTCGGTCGGAAGCCGGCAGCTACGGCCGGGACACGCGCGGCATGATCCGCCAGCATCAGTTCGACAAGGTCGAGATGGTGCAGATCGTGCATCCCGACAAGAGCTACGAGGCGCTGGAGGAAATGACCCGCCATGCTGAGGCTGTACTGCAGAAGCTGGGCCTGCCCTACCGCGTAATGAGCCTGTGTACGGGCGACATGGGCTTTGGCGCCGCCAAGACCTACGACCTGGAAGTGTGGCTACCCGCCCAGAACACCTACCGTGAGATCAGTTCGGTGAGCAACTGCGAAGCCTTCCAGGCCCGCCGCCTGCAGGCGCGCTTCAAGAACGCGCAGGGCAAGAACGAGCTGGTGCACACCCTCAACGGGTCTGGCCTGGCCGTGGGCCGCACGCTGGTGGCGGTGCTGGAGAACTACCAGAACGAGGACGGCAGCGTGACCATTCCTGAGGTGCTGCGCCCCTACATGGGCGGTCAAGCCACGCTGCCGGTCTGAAATTTCCTGCTAGAATCGCGGGCTTCGACACACAGGAGAGGTGGCAGAGTGGTCGAATGTACCTGACTCGAAATCAGGCGTAGTGGCAACACTACCGTGGGTTCGAATCCCACCCTCCACTGCAAGTATTCATATCAGACGGGCCCGAGTGGCCCGTTTTGCATTTCTACCTTCTGCTTTATCTATCGCAGCGACGAGTGCGTCGCGGTGCGGCTAGCAGTTAGATGGGCATTCTTCATTTCCAGCCAGCCGCGTACACACCCTGCATGACTGCGATGTGTGTCTCGTTTACGGCCTGAGAGTATTGGCTCAATCTACTCCGAGTGATCTGCACAGCGTTGTTTTCATTCACGGCGAGGTGCGGCGCTCGTTCAATATCTCGGGGGCCCAGACGACCGTATCTGTGGAGGAGCACGTTGCGCACCATAGATGCCTCATTCAGAGTGTTTGAGGTATTTGTTGGGATAGCTATATCGGCTCCCAGCCAACCGAATAGCGTCGTCAATCGCGCGGCAATATCCCATCCACCGTCGGGAGTTTTTTGTTTCGCTTTCTGGTCAAGTTTTTGAGCGATTTCCAGACACTTCTCATCTGACCATGGCCAAGCTGCCATGTCATATGTTCCGCGAGCAAACTTGTCGGCAGCAGATGTTGCGGCGGAGTTGATCGTCCCCAGTGCAGCCGCGATGATGTTTTCAGTGCCGGTCTCGTACGCAGACCAAAGACTCAGGAATGCAAGCACATTGACGCGGTGATAGTCCTCCGCTTGCATTTCAGATACCCAGCGCATGTTGTCTTCTGCTTGAGCGACGAGTCTTGTGATCGTCTCAGGAGCGGCCCCTCTCTTCTGCCCCGCATCCGCCAGCAAGACTTTGTGTAGGGGCCCCAGTCCTCCCACCATGTGCAGGCAGTCAGTGAGATAGCTGGCCAGGAATCTATCTCCGACCAGTCGAGATCCGGTCTGAGCCACGGCATGCAGCACCTTGTGCTCTGGCGATGTTCCTAGCGGACGGTCGTGCAGTTCTGGCATGGCAGGTGCGAGTGGCTCGGGTAGACCTATCGTACCCGTGACCACGCTTTTTTCTCGTTGCCGTCAGTACGCCCGGAGCTTGGTTCCGCCCACCAATTTTGAGGAGAGAGTCGTTGGTCCCTTGAGGGACTCTCCTTTGACTGCCCTAGTCTTTGATGGCGCAGCAGCGATATCGTGATCCTTTGATTTCCGCCAGCCATAGGTTTCTTCCCAGCGTTTTATCTATCGTGGCGCACGAGGCTGCTCGTCTTTCCGACTACCCATTACTTCAGCCACTTCTCGAGTTCTGGTGCCGCCCCACCAAAGATGGTCCCGACGAAGAGCAGGACGACCCCAACGGCAGATACATGGACCCCGCCCGTTGCGGTGGATTCGATTTTTTTNGCGTCCAACGCTTCTTGTGCCTTCGCTTGGGCCTCCACTACCGCTACATGTGTTCTGCCTTGCGCGTCTTCTAGTTTCTTGACTATGCCCTCCAGATGCGTCACGCGACCTTCAATGGTTTGGTCGGCAGAGGGGCCGTGAGTTGTATGTAGATACCCTCGACCAGAGAGCCCAGACAGTATTCCGTTCACGCTGAGCGTTACTGCTGGAGGATGGAGTCGCGGGAATACCTTTATCCATGCCTTGAATTGCGAGCGGACGGTTGGTTGTCCGAAATCAGCTCGTGTTTTCAAGATACCCAACACTACTGTTAACACTCCGCCCAGCTGCAAGCACATGCCAGTCAGACGAAACGACTGTTCTGTCTTGCCGAATGTGCCTACGCTAGCGATAGATATGCCAACCCCCGCGATTGCCCACCAGTAGTAGCTATTGATCGGTACACGTAGTACCCAACGGCCTATCTCCCTCAGCCAACGGACAAGATTCTTCATAGTTCATGACTATCCAGATTGTTGCCACCCATTGTGTCAGGTGTGCAGATAGAGCTTTCATCATCATCGTTGCCTGCACTGCAGGCGATGCCACCTACGTCAGATTACCCAGTAGAGTTGCCGCGCCCAGTTCTCTTGAGACTACCCGCGCACGGGTTTACCAGGGAGAGCCAAACACGCCTTGCGACTGTCCTGGTCTTTGATCGCGTAGCAGCGATCCCGCGATCCTTTGATTTCCGCCAGACACTGGTTGCGCTTGTCACCATCCTTGATGCGATAGCAATTTCCAGGGTCCCGCTTGACCTGCGCCAGACAGTACGCCCGCTTGTCCGCATCCTTGATTGCGTAGCACTCCGAGGTGCCCGCCATGGCCTCCCCCATCCAGACCACTGCGATCATGCAGAGCGGCACGAGGAGGTGTCTTCTCGCTATGTTGTTGATGGTCATGGTGCCCTCATTCGCAGATGCTGTGGAACATGGCCTGCTCCTCGCCAGCGGTGCATATGGTCAGTTGTTGCCCATCACGTCGCCAGCGGAATCTACACATGGCCAGCCCTGATCCGCTACAGGTCTGCATTTCCGGACGGCCCTCACATCGGGTGTCACCCTCCATGCATTGATCTGCATCTTTGGAGATCACTGGCTGCCAGCCATCACGCGTCAGTACCACCCGCACCTGTGCATAGGATTCGTTGCGGGCGAATGGCGGGACAGGACGCCGTTTGATACTGGTCTGGGCCTGGGTTTCATCTACCACTGGCGGCGGCGAGCGATCATTCCCATCTTGTGATTTGCGAGAGATCATGAGTGGCGCGCGATTCTCTGCTGCCACAGCGTTGCCCGTGACCTTCTGCCATTGCCCGGCATATGCCCAGTATGTCTTCCCTTGGTAGGTGACCAGCATGCGCTTGGGTTTGAGGTGATCGGCATCCTTCGATGCTTGCCACTCCATCCAGTCCGCCTTCACAGGGTCCCCATGCGTCACCTCACGGCATTGCCCACGCGCGATCTTGCGCATTCTTTCTTGATAGAAAACCCAGTTACTACGCTGTAGGTAGCCAGCGTCGGTGACTATGCGCACCAGCACCTCCGGCTGGTGCCGAAATTTCTCCAGCAGAGCTTGGTTGGTTACGTCCGTGGCACCAATGATTTCATCGAATGATTGCTGCTGATGGCATAGCAGGGCAGGCTCGGTCATGGCCGGGCGCAGTTCCAGTTCTACGTCCGGCATGAGTAGTGCGACCGGGACCATGACTGCGACAGTCAGCCCGTACCACGCCATCACTACCTTGGCCTTGCCTATGCGGCCCTGCCTCCATGTGCCCGATGACCATGCAGTGAGAGACTTCCATTGGGTGGTGAGATAGTTTTTCATTGCATTGCTCCCTCTGTGTTGTTGTGCTGATTTGGTGTGTCGTCCCGTGTTGATGCGAGTGGGTCAGAGCTGTGACCGACAGTCATATTTCCGGCGCAGCGACAGAGGGCGTAGTCCGTCCAGTCCTGCATGAGCTGCTGCCGCTTGGCCAGGAGGTCACCACGTCGGTACGCTGCCTCCACCTTGTTGCCCACCGCATGGGCCAGTGCCATTTCTGCGACTTCGTTCGGGTAGTCGGTTTGCTCCGCGCACCAATCGCGGAACGTAGAGCGGAACCCATGGGGCACCGCCTCCAGCTTCAGGCGACGGAGTACCGCTGTGAGCGTCATGTCCGACAGTTGGCTACCCAGTTCGGGGTCACGGCTGTTAGGGCTCGGGAATACATACGCCTTGCCCATGGTGCGTCCTGCTGCGAGAGCGAGCGCTTTCATTTCTTGCAGGACTGCGATGGCTGCATCCGACAGCGGCACCCGATGGGCCTTACTGGCCTTCATGCGTTCAGCAGGGATGGTCCACACCCGCGCAGCCAGATCAATCTCCTCCCAGGTGGCACCGCGAACTTCTCCGGAGCGGGCTGCCGTCAGGATCAGGAATAGCAGGGCCTTGGCACCCATCCCCTCCTGACCCACCAGTTGCTCCATGAATACTGGCAACTGCGCATAGGGCAGCGCCTGAAAATGCGTCGTCTTTGTCAACTTGCCCGGAGCAGGCAACAGCTTGTCCAGCAGCCCCTTCCAGCGCGCAGGATTGGAGTCCGTACGGTATCCCCGTGCAATGGCCCAGTCGATGACCGATTCGATGCGACCGCGCAGGCGGGTAGCCGTCTCCGTCTTGCTGGACCAGATCGGCTCCAGCACCTTGAGCACCATCGCCAGCGAGATGTCCCGCACAGGCATCTTGCCTAGCACAGGGGTGGCGTACATATCCAGCGACCGTTGCCACTGCTGTGCGTGCTTGGCGTTCTTCCAGCCTTTCTCATGCGAGGCGATGTAGCGCTTGGCCGCCTCACCGAAGGTCATGCTGGTGTGGATTTCCGCGACCAGACGGGCCCGCGCTCTGCGCGCATCTTCGATAGGGTCGATGCCCTGCGCCAATTTGGCCCGCGCGGCCCGAGCCGCCTCCCGTGCATCGGCCAGCGTGACGGACGGATACGAGCCCAGGCCCAGGTCACGCCGCTTGCCTGCCACCTGATAGCGCAACACCCAGCTGCGCGAGCCGTACATCGTGACGTTGAGGATCAGGCCACGCACGCCGCCGACATGGTTGGTGCCACGGCGCCAGAGGGCTGCCACCTGGGCCGCGCCCAGCTCTTTGCGCGGTTCGCGGGGGATCATGGCCGCACCTCGACAGACGCAGGGTGATAGCCAGGGGGCTCATAGATCAGTACCTGCCACTCGCACACCGAAGCACGAGAGAGGGCTAGAGCAGGGTCTCCCCCATCCATGGCGATGAGCTCGCTTTCGACGGCGCGAGTGCGGCCCTCGGTGAGCCAGTCGGCCCAGGTGCGGTAGCGGGCGATCATCCCGGCGTCGCGCTGGTGGAGATAGACGACCTGCAGGGGTGCAGGCGGGTTGGGTGCAGTCAATCGAGTTTCCTCCTTGACCGCCACTCTGGAGAATTTCGAGGTCTTGCAGGAAATTTCGATTTCATCGTCCCGGAACCCGCATGGATCAAGGCGATGCTCTCCTCTCCCCAATTTTATTGAGCTGGTTGCTATCAATTTCATATCAATGACTCCTATGTCATTGATTTTCAATAGCTTTTTGTAGAGGCGGAGAGGGGGTGTCCGGAGCAGTCGCACAGCCTTGACGGACGAGACAGGGAGCGAGTTTTCTTGCCACGCGGGACACGGAGGCTCCCCGGTGATGGGGGGCGTGGAGGGGAGCGCGGCGGGTAGACCTACCCGCCATTTGCTCAGTCCAGTTCGTAGGGTTCCAGCGTCCAACTATAGCTCAGAGTCGCTGGGTGGCGCGGATGGCCATTGGCGGTCAGCTCACCGAATCGGCGCCACTGAGGGTGGTATTTCTGCAGCCGCTGGAATAGCTCGTCCCGGGTGCGGTAGAGGTACGGGCGGTTCATCACCAACTCACCCCATGCAGCCCAGATGGTGGGATTGGGGTACTGGGCAATGATCTTCTCGATTTCTTCCAGATTGCGCTCGCAGGCCATGGGCGCAGGCTTGGACGGCAGGTCTTGGGGATCGGTGGCCCGCACCGGGTAGAGGTTCAGCATGATGAAACTGTCGAATCCACATTGCTGGGCCACTTTCTCCACCTTGGTGACTGTGTTGTCCAGTTTCTCCTGAGTGGCGGTGCTGGGATTGAGGCCGATGGTGATGAGCGGACGCTTTCCGATCGTGCCCAGGGTGTAGCGCCATTGGTCGTCGTGCTCGGAGTGGTAGATCTCGTACATAGTGCCTTTCAGATGCATGTGTTTCATGGCACCCGTGACGGCGTGGTCTGTGATGCCAATAAATCTTACATCCAATTAGTCGTATTACGACTATTCCGAATGTGACTAGACGATTTGGGGATGTCCACGTCCCTTTACCATGCTGATTACGAAGCAGTAAGGGAATCGTTGCGCGCTATGCGCGTCAAGGCCAATCTGACTCAGACCGCAATTGCGGAGCAATTGGGCGTGGGCCAGTCCTACGTGTCCAAGCTTGAGCGTGGCGAGAATTACGTGGATGTGCTGATCTTTGCGCGGTGGTGTGTGACGTGCGGTGTTCGGCCAGGACTGGCTCTTGATAGGCTATTGAGAGAGCCGCCGACTTGAGTATTGGCGACGCGGTGACTCTCTGTTGATTACTGGGGCTCTTGGTCGGCGGTAGTGGCTCAGCATCTCCGGTGCAGTTAGCCAGGGAGTCGAGAGCGCGGCTGGAGGTATGCCCCACGGCTCAGGTATTTGCCTGCCATTCACCGGGCCTGTCTGGGCCCAGCACATATCCAGACGGGCTATTGCTGATGGTCAGGGTGTCTGGGTGGAGCACTCACTTCGGCATGGATGACTTGCCCCTGAGTGCAAGACTCAGCGTCCAGTCGGTGCCCCACTTTCGGTCTTCCTGGCCAGTCCCCCGCTCCCCCGCCCCCTCTCCCCCTTTAGGGGAGGGGGCGTGGGGAGTGGGAGGCTAGGGTCAGCGTGGCAGACGCACCTTACCCTCATGCAGGATCAGGAGTCCGGCATCGATCAGGGACTGGATCGCCTCGCGCACATTCTTGGCGCGGTGGTTACTGCCATAGCCTTCTTCCCCGCTGTCGCATTTGTGCTTGAATGCTTGCGCTACAACCTTGCTGATGGCCTCATGGGTCGCCTCGCCCGGAGATTGTTCGCCATCGACACCGATGCCCGCCATGCGCAGATGCAAGGTGATTGCCTTCAGCGCCTCATCGGCCCGTTCCTGTCCCTTGGTCTTGGGCGACGGCAGGGCCGCCGGAGCCTCTGCATCCTCGACATGCCGCACCACGATGGATTTCAGGGGCTCCGTTTCATGCTCTTGCTGGAAACTGACCCCTTCGATCTTGAACCATCCGCTTGCCGGTACGCCGTCCCGACCCTTGTCCAGACGCCAGTAGCGATCTTCGCCCGAGCGGCCCACTTCGATGGACACGTCAGGATTTGCGTGCAGCGCATATGCGCCGCGCGCGCCCCGCTTGGGGTCATTACCGCAGTGGTGCACGAGCAGTACCGCCGCCCCGGTCATCTGGGTCAGTCGCTGCACGTTGGCGATCATCCCTGCCATGGCGGAGTTGCTGTTCTCTTCTGCCATCCCAGCGATGGACGCCGACAGCGTGTCGATCACGATGAACTTAGCATCGTGCTTCAGCGCCGTCAGTGCCAGTTCGTTGACATCCGCCTCGCTGGCGACGTTGCAGGGATTGAAGACATAGTGGATGCCTTCCAGGTGGCTGACGCCCCGGTCGTGCTCCAGTGCTTGCACGCGGGTACGCACCCCGATCTGCCCTTCCAGAGCTACATAGATCACATTCGTGCGGGTCACGGGATGCCCTGCCCAGTCAGATCCACTCGCAATTGCTGCCACCATATCGAGCAGCAGCGCAGTCTTGCCCGCCTGGGACTCGCCCCACAGGATGATGATCTCGCCCCCATGGAACACATCCCGCACCAGCCAGACATGCCGAGGCAGGTGGCGGAAGTCCTGCGAGGTATGGGTGGGCAACCCGCGCGTTACCCCCGGCGGGAGCGGCAGCGTGGGTACGGGCAATTGGAGCGTAGGCGTAGATGCATGGCGCAGAGCCGCTTCCTCAAGTTCGGGCGCCGGTGCCGCCATTGAGGACGTGAGCAGAGGTTCAGCTTCCAGGTTGGGAGCGGTTTCCGCCTGCTCGTCTTCCTTCGTGCTCGGCTCGGGGTGGAGCCCCACAGCTTGGGCGACGACCAGCTTCGCCATGTGGTCGCTATCACTGCTACCAGGCGGGCGCTCGGTTGCCTGATTGTCGGCCTCCAGTTCCTTGCGCAGATTGCGCTGCCAATCGAGGATGGCAGCCATGAGTTGAGCTTCTCCGGAGTATTGGCGCGGGATCAGAGGTACCTCGTCCGATGCGGGGGCTGACGCCTTTGTCGAGGAGACGAGCAGCGATTCGGCCTCCTGGGTGACCGGGGCTTTGATCGGCTCATTGTCGTTCGGACTGGTCTTCGGATAGAGCAGCAGTGCTTGCTTCACGACCTGCTTCGCCACGTGGTTGTTGAGGTTACGAGTGGTCCCAGAGTTGTCAGAGGGGTCGATGTGTTGGTTCGACATATGCGTTCTCATTGATTGTTGGGTGGGCATACGCAGGACGCGGTTAGAGGGGCAGGCAGTTGCCTTGCCTCCTCCGGCCATCAGCGGATTGGCGTGTGAGCGTCCTGCGACATGCAGATAGACAGGGGCCAGAGCCCCCATCGCTTCAGGTCATGCCTTCTTGCCCGAGGGCCTGCGGGACAGACGGCGCTTCTTGGCTCCCCGCTTGCGCGTCCCGGCCTGATCGACCGGCGCGGTGGTGAGGCGGCGATCCATGCGCCACAGCCGGTCACCTACTGCGTCCACGTGATCCATGAGATCGCGCAGCATGGCGTTCTGCTGCTTGAGCATCTGGTTTTGCTGGATGAGGCAGGCGGTTTGCAGAGCGAGGGTGGATTGGTCTTGGTATTGCATGGTGTATTCCTTGAGCGATGCGCAACCGCCGTGCATAAAAATGGCGGTCATGCGCGGGGTGTGAGATAAACGGGGACTCAGTGGGCGGCCAATGCGATCGCGCCACTGCCAAGATGGGTGGGCGGACGTGATCCGAGCACTGCCATCTGGGTGTCTGACCCCGCCAAAATGGGGTCAAAACTGTTACAAATTTCCCGATTCAGCCAGTAGCGGGATTCGTGTGCCGAATCCCAGTCCGCTCCTGAAAATGGCTCTTGAGAGGGCAAATAGAGCGGAAAATGGGGTAAATATTTCACCATGTGAAAAATCTCCTCGATTTTGTGCGCTGGAGCAGAAATTGCGCAGGCCACATGGGTAAACGCCAAAACTGGAGCGAGCAACGCCTCGCCTCGTCGGTCTGCAATGTAAAGATTTGGTTAACCTGTTACATATTCAGGCGCCAGTTGATGCTCCCGATGCCCTAGTCGGGCTGGGTGCGTAGCGTCGGGATATCGCCCTTGGGTCCAGTGGGGCGAGTGAGGGGTAGCGCGAGGGGGAGAGGTGCCTGACGGGCCGCTATGCGATGCGGAAGATCAGGCTACGGAGGTGGGGATGACCGCCACCCAATTGCGGGGTTGGGTGTCGCCACACATAGTGGTTATCCGAAGGTGCCGCCTGTGGCAGCGATATCGTTGCGATTGGCGGGCGTTAGATAGAGGGCCCGAGCAATTGATTAGTCGAGGCCTGATATCGCGTCTTTGCCATTTCGGGAGCGACTAGTGCTTCTAGCTTAGGGTGTGGACCCAATCAGCGACTTCAGCGGCCAACACATCAGGCTGTGAGTGTGTGACCACCCGGATACGTTGCTGGGTGAGACGCCATTCCAGATCATCCAGACGGGCTTCAACTTCTGAGGCTATCGCGCGCGTCAACCCGTCATCTATAGTCGGTCTCATAAAGAATAGAGCGCTTTTTGCCCGTTCGCGGTTTGTCGCTGCTACGTAGGTATCAAGCGTGTTTGCGCCCAACAGGAATTCAAGCTGTATGCGCTCAGGTGACGAGTACCAACCGCTGGCAATCACACCGGCCGCGTGCGGCACTACTAGATTGACTCCCACTTGGTGCTTTTGGTCACCATAGTAGTCCTCGCAGATGACCGAATTGGCCTCATAGCCCAACTTAGCCCGAACCTGATCCAGAACCTCTCGAACAACGTCACTTGCTTGACGAGAGGCGAACCTTGGGCGCTTGCCTTTGGATGGCTCTTCTTGGAGTGGGATGGTGCCATCGCTCAGCATGCGCTCAAGCGCTTCGCTAGGGAGTGGCACGCGTAGGCTTCCAGCGGGATCGATGCGGAACAGTTCAGGTAATCGATCCGAGGTCAGGGGTTCACGTGCGGCACGCACCTCTGCAAGACAGCGGCGTAGCTCTGCGAGCATGCGATCGAACATGACCTTCGTGCCAGGTCCGTAAATGCATTCAAGTTTTTGCACGCTGGTAATAACGCGGAAATCGGACAATCCCCGCTCATCCAGAGCAGCTGCACCAACCAAATACTCCTGTGCACTAAATACATCGGGGCGCAACCATAGGCGAGCCCAGTTGCCTTGCCAGCTAGGCGTTACAGCAGGTCTCTTGAGAAGCTCTTCGATATTCATCGCAGTTGCTCCAGTCTTTCATTTATGAAATCGCGGCTTGCTCGCTCTGATAGAAACGTGTGGAGGTTTGCTGCTGCCGCAGTCCCAAAATTGTCGGTGACTAGTTTTTCGGATGATTCGAGGACGGCCGCAAGCGCCGCTGCGTGGGTATCGCTAAATTGCACCAAATCCGCGATGAGCGCCTTCGCTTCCCCGGTCTTGATCTTCTTTTTGGCGATTGCGTCTCGAATTGCACTCATCAGATGAGTCAAGATCCCACCTAACTTGTCCATGTGGATGGGCACACCACGGCACCAGTCCTGGTTGAAAGCCAAACGCTCGTGGTCTATTGCCGCTATGCGGCCTCTGCTCATCCAATATGGCGCGTTTTGCGCGATCCGATCGCAATTGCCGAGCCAAGCGTCGAATGCTGCTAAGCGCCGGCCGAATGGTTTTGACATGACTGCGCGCTCCCAGCCTACGGGCCACACGAGCTGTGGTTGCTTTATATCAAGGCGACTGGCACACCAAAGCACAATAGGACCGAGCGATCCCCACTGGTTGCGAGCAAGCAGAAGTTCTGGCTCTTGGGCATTAATTAGATCGTCAGGCCCAGCAGCAAGAAGCATCGCGGTAGGAGGAACACCGACTTCGAGCTCCGTGCCGAGAGTCCACGCCAAGGCTTCATTGATCCAGCCTTTGTCCTTCAGAGGAAAGGCCTTCACTACTGCGAGTCCAGGGCCCTCGGGGAACAGGACCTCAGCGGTATGCGTCGTTTGATTTGCCCCCATCTGACCGATCGGACCGTTGTAGCGGACGTAGTGCGTCGAGTAACGCTCCACTAGAGGCAGGCTCCTTGCCTTCGGGGCACCAACCGGCGATGGGGCGTTGCTGACGCTTGGGACTACAGGAGAGGTGTTGTCCATATCTGCTGGTCAATTGGATGGTGTTCGATGGTAGCGCTTCTGGGGTTCTCGCATACCGTCTTACTAGCAGCCCAAATAGGATGTACCCACCAACTTACCCACCATTCCGGATAGAGCTGGTGCACACCCTCAACGGCTCGGGCCTGGCCGTGGGCCGCACGCTGGTGGCGGTGCTGGAGAACTACCAGAACGAGGACGGCAGCGTGACCATTCCTGAGGTGCTGCGCCCCTACATGGGCGGTCAAGCCACGCTGCCGGTCTGAAATTTCCTGCTAGAATCGCGGGCTTCGACACACAGGAGAGGTGGCAGAGTGGTCGAATGTACCTGACTCGAAATCAGGCGTAGTGGCAACACTACCGTGGGTTCGAATCCCACCCTCTCCGCCAAATTAAAAAGCCTTGCAAGCCAGTCGCTTGCAAGGCTTTTTTCTTGGTGCGTCCCTTCTGGGGCCAGCTCTTGTGACCAAATTTCGAGCGATTTTGCCCCCGGGGCCTTGCTGAGCTAGCGCCAGTAGCTATTTAAATAATAGCAACGGGCGCCGGGATTCATTCCTGCGCAGCTGCCAGAGCCAGCAGCGCTGCCTCCACCTCTGATGCTGGCACGCCGTCCACCGGCGTCAACAGGGGGGCCAGGGCCTGCAATGCGCCGGCTTCCTTTTGCAGCCGAGCGATGGACTGGCCGGCGTCGCGCGGGGCGTCGAAACCCGTGCTTTGCAGCAGCAAGCGGCCGTCGGCAGCCACCAGCTTGAAGTAAAACTTGCCGTCGGCCTCGCGGTATTGCTTGAACGCGGGCAGGGTGGCCTTGCTGGTCTTCTGCGTGGCCGGTGCAGGGTGTGCGACGGCGCTCAGGCTGCGCAGGCCTACGGCGGCGCGCAGGCGCTGCAGGAAGGGGGCGGCGATGGCGCGGGCGCGCTTGGCGCCGATTTGCAGGGCAGCCTCCACCTTCTCGGGATGGGCCATTAGGTCGTCATAGCGCGCGCGCATGGGCGCGATTTCGCGGTCGATCCGCTCGAACAGCATTTGCTTGGCGTCGCCCCAGGCAATGCCGTCCGCATAGGCGCGCCGCATGGCGGCGGTCTCTTCGGGGGTGGCGAAGGCCTGGTAGATCTGGAACAGAGCCGAGCCCTCCACCTGCTTGGGCTCGCCAGGGGCGCGCGAGTCGGTGACGATGGAGCCGATGAGCTTCCTCAACTGTTCGCGCGTCGAGAACAGCGGAATGGTGTTGTCGTAGCTCTTGCTCATCTTGCGCCCGTCCAGGCCCAGCAGCAGCGCCACGTTGTCCTCGACGGCCGCCTCGGGCAGCGTGAAGTGTTCGCCGTAGAGGTGGTTGAAGCTGGCCGCCATGTCGCGGGCCATTTCGATGTGCTGGATCTGGTCGCGGCCCACGGGCACCTTGTGGGCGTTGAACATCAGGATGTCGGCCGCCATCAGCACGGGGTACATGAACAGCCCTGCGCTCACGCCGTCGTCCAGGTCGCGGCCGGCTTCCTGGTTCTTGTCCTGTGCGGCCTTGTAGGCGTGGGCGCGGTTGAGCAACCCCTTGCCGGTCACGCAGGTCAGCAACCAGTGCAGCTCAGGAATTTCAGGGATGTCGGACTGACGGTAGAAGGTGACCTGCTGCGGGTCCAGTCCGGCGGCGAGCCAGCTGGCGGCGATCTCCAGCGTGGAGCGGTGCACGCGCTCGGGCTCCTGGCACTTGATGAGGGCGTGGTAGTCGGCCAGGAAGTAAAAACTCTCTACGCCTGCGTTGCGGCTGGCGGCCACGGAGGGGCGGATGGAGCCCACGAAGTTGCCCAGGTGCGGCGTGCCCGAGGGGGTGATGCCGGTGAGGAAGCGGATGGTCTTTGGCATGAGGGGAGTCAGAGAAGGAGCCGGTCAGCGCAGCAGCGCGACCAGTGGCGACAGCAAGAGGTTGATGGCGCTGTAGCCCAACGCCATCAGCGGACGCAGCCACAGCGCGCCCACGATGCCCGCCACCACCAGTGCGAGCACGATGAAGAAGCCGTAGGGTTCGATGCGCGAGAGAAAATGGGCTTGCTTCCACGGCAGCAGGCCGACGAGGATGCGACCCCCGTCCAGGGGTGGCAGCGGAAACAGGTTGAACGCCCACATCACGAGGTTGACGGCAATGCCGGCGCGCGCCATCTCCAGGAAGAAGCGCTCCTGAGTGCCGGTGGCGACCAGCGCGACCAGCAGCAGCGCCCAGCCGATGGCCTGGATGAAGTTGGATGCGGGACCCGCCAGCGCCACCCAGATCATGTCGCGCTTGGGGTGGCGCAGTTGGCTGAAGTTCACCGGCACGGGCTTGGCATAGCCAAACAGGAACGCCCCCGAGGTGGCGAAATACAGCAGCAGCGGCATGAGCACGGTGCCCACCGGGTCGATGTGCTTGATGGGGTTGAGCGTGATACGGCCCATCATCAGCGCGGTGTTGTCGCCAAAGTGCCGGGCGGCATAGCCGTGCGCGGCTTCGTGCACGGTGATGGCAAACAGCACCGGCAGGGCGTAGATGAGGACGGTCTGGATAAGGTCGGTCATGGGCACCCGCCGATTGTCGCCCATGCGCGCCGCGGGTTCCTGTCTTACAGCGCACGGGCAGTTGTCCGACAGCCGCATGCTGGACAGGCCGTCACCATGCACGGCAGTGGCGCGCACTCCCACGGCGCGCCGGCCCAAACAACAAGCTAGAGGAGGCCACCCCATGCATGCCTGGTATCTGCCTGTGAAGGTGTTTGCGCTCGTCGTGGTGCTGCTGATGGTCGTGGCCATGGTCTACGCCGGCACCATGGCCGTCATGTACTGGTCTGGCATCGGCGTGTGAAAGGGAGAACCCCATGAACAAGCGCCAGACGCGTCTTTTCGCCATCGTCGCCACGGGCATCTCGGCGGCGGTGTTCCTCCTCCTCACTTTTGACAGCCACCGCAAGTTCGATGCGCTGACCAATGCCGAGTCCATCACTCCGGCGGTCGTGCACGGCAAGGATGTCTGGCACAAGAACAACTGCATCAACTGCCACACCATCTTTGGCGAAGGCGCCTACTACGCGCCCGATCTGACCAAGATCACCAAGCTGCGCGGCGAGGCGTATCTGAAGGCTTACCTGAAGGATCCTTCCAAGTTCTACGACGAGCAGCGCCACCGTCGCCTGATGCCCAAGCAAGACCTGAGCGACGAGGACATTGCCGGACTCATCGCCTTCTTCGACTGGGTCAGCAACGTGGACAACCAGGGATGGCCGCCGCGGCCCATCCTCGTGACGGGCTCCACGCTGCCGGGGGCTGACCGCAGCGCCGCGCAGCAGGCGGACGATGCAAAGATCGAACGGGGCGGCATCGCTGCCCCCCCCGGTGCGCGCCCGCTGTCGGGCAACGAAGACCCGATTGCCCTGGGCGAGCGGGTATTCCGCACAGCCACGCCCGCCTGCACCGCCTGCCACTCCACCGCGCCTGGCGTGAACATGGCCGGGCCGTCCCTCGCAGGTGTGAAGGGCCGCACCGAGGCACTGCTGGGCTCGTCCGACTACAAAGGCCAGGCCAAGGATGTGGCGGCCTACTTGCATGAGTCCATCGTTTCGCCCAGCGCGCACCTGGTGCCCGGGCCCATGTACTCGGCTGATGGGACCTCTTTCATGCCCACGACCTACGCCAAGGACCTCACGGCCGAGCAGATCGACCAGCTCGTGGCCTACCTGATGTCCATGAAGTAAGCACGCCCGCAGCCATCGCCGGAGTCCGCCATGAGATACAAGTCCCAATCCGTCGCCTACTGGTATTTCGCCGTGGCCGTGGCCCTGTTCGGGCTGCAGCTGGTGTTCGGCCTGCTGTCGGCCACCAAGTACCTGGGGCCGGACCCGTTGCTGTACATCCTGCCGTTCGACGTGACCAAGATGATCCACACCAACATCCTGATCGTCTGGGTGTTGTGCGGCTTCATGGGGGCAACCTATTGGATGGTGCCAGACGAGTCGCGCACCGAGCTCTACAGCGTGAGGTTGGCCTACATCCAGCTCGTGCTGTGGACGGTGATGGGCGTGGCCACGGTGGTGGGCTACCTGTTTCGCTGGGGCACGGGCAACAAGCTGCTGGAGCAGCCGCTGCCCTCCAAGATCGTGATCGTGATCGTGATGCTCATGTTCCTCTACAACGTCGGCATGACGATCCGCAAGTCCGGCCGGTTCACGACACCGGAGGGTGTGCTGCTGGGCGGCCTGGGCCTGGCGGCGGTGCTGTACCTGCCGGCGTTGCTGGAGTTTCACAACTACACCGTGGCCATCTTCTACCGGTGGTGGACCATCCACCTGTGGGTGGAGGGCGTGTGGGAGATGATCCAGGGCGGCTTCCTCGCGTACCTGCTGATCCGCCTGTCGGGTGCCGACCGCGAGGTGATGGAAAAGTGGCTCTATGTCATCGTGGGGCTGGTGTTCATTGCCGGCATCCTGGGTACGGCGCACCACTATTACTGGGTGGGCGTGCCGCAGTACTGGCTGCCCATCGGGGGCTTCTTCAGCGCACTGGAGCCCGTGGCCCTGGTGGGCATGGCCATGTATGCCTACTTCGCCATGCGCCGCTCGGGCATGGCCCACCCCAACAAGCTGGCGCTGCACTGGACGGTGGGCAGCGCCGTGTTCACGCTGTTCGGTGCCGGCCTGCTGGGCCTGGCCCACACCTTCCCCAGCGTGAACAAGTGGACGCACGGCACCCTCATTACCGCCATGCACGGGCACGCGGCGTTCTACGGAGCCTACGCGATGATCGTGATGGCCATGATCAGCTATGCGCAGCCGGCCCTCACACGCAGGCCCGAGGAAGGCACCGCCATGGGCTACCTGTCGTTCTGGATGCAGCTGGCGGGCATGTTCGGCATGACGCTGTCGTTCGCCACCGCGGGCATTGGGCAGGTGTACCTGGAGCGCATCATGGGCATGGGCTACCTGGATGCGCAACTCAAGATCCAGGTGCACTTTGTCATGCTGGTCATCACTGCGTCCATCTTCGCGATTGGCGTTGCGTTGTTCATCATCGATTTCTTCCGCCACCCGCTGCGGCTGGAGGTCAACGCCAGCGATCCGGTGGACCGTCCCCTCGATACGCACCGTGCTGCAGCGATTTGATCTACAGGGCGGGGCGGGGATGGCCCGCCCGGCAACGTCCCCTGCGCCGGAGCCTCCCTATTACCTGCCCAGCGGCGACGAGATCGAGGTTTTCGCGCAGTGCCACGCGCAGGGCCTGGCCGTCATGCTCAAGGGACCTACGGGTTGCGGCAAGACGCGCTTCGTAGAGCACATGGCCTGGCGCCTGAAGCGCCCGCTCATCACCATCGCCTGCCATGACGACCTGAGCGCCAGCGACCTGATCGGCCGCTTCCTCATCCAGGGCAGCGGCACCGTGTGGCACGACGGGCCGCTGACCCGCGCCGTGCGCGAGGGCGCGCTGTGCTACTTGGACGAAGTGGTGGAGGCACGGCAGGACACGGTAGTGGTATTGCACCCGCTCACCGACCACCGGCGCATCCTGCCCATCGACAAGACGGGCGAGGTGGTCGAGGCCGCGCCCGGCTTCGGGCTCATCGTGTCATACAACCCCGGCTACCAGCGCATGCTCAAGGACCTGAAGCCCAGCACGCGCCAGCGCTTCGTGGCGCTGGACTTCGGCTTTCCCGCGCCTGAGGTAGAGGCGCGCATCGTCGCGCAGGAAAGCGGCATTGCCGAGCCCGAGGCGCGGGCGCTGGTGCAGCTCGCCACGCGGCTGCGCGCACTGCAGGACCGTGGCTTGGCCGAGGTGCCTAGCACGCGGCTGCTGGTGGCGGCCGCGCAGCTGGCGGTGCGCGGCGTGGACCTGCGCCGCGCCTGCCTGCACGCCATCGTGGCGCCGCTGTCGGACGAGGCATCGCTGGTGGGCGCCATGCGCGACCTTGTCGACGCCACCTTCGTCTGACCATGGCCGAGGCCGAGGACGTCATCACCGACGCGGCGCGGCATGCCACGATCTATGCCCAGGCGCTGTGGCGCCGCCACCGCTCCCCGCCGGCCGGCCCACCCCGGCTGCATCTGGCCGAAGTGGCGCCACGCCTGGACCTGTTGGTCAGCGCCGCGCTGGGCATCCGCCTGCAGCTGCGCGCGGCGCAACCGCCTGCGCCGCCTACCTTCCTCTCGCGCTGGATGCAGCGTGCAGAGGCCCCCAGCCAGCGCGACGCCGTGCCCGCCACCGACGGCGCCAACCTGTGGCTGCCCCCCGCGCTGACGGACATACCCGGTGCGCAAGCGGGGAAGGAAGGCGCGCTCCCCGCCGACGAGCGCTACCGCACGCTCGCGCTGATGCACGGTATGCGCGCAGTGCGGGGGGCGCCGGCATACGCTGCCCAGGCAGTGGACGGTTTCGAGCGGGCCTTGTTCGCACTGCTCGAAGCCCATGCCGCCGACCACGCGCTGGCCCTGCGCCTGCCGGGCATGGCCGCGCCACTGGCGCGCCTGCGGCAGGCCATGCTGGCAGCGCGCCCGGCCGTGGCGGCGCTGCCGCCGCACCTGCAACCGCTGGAGTCGCTGGCGCACGCCCTGCTGGCCGGCCCACCCGCGGGCGCCGGGCCTCCCGGCCTGATGCCATCGCTGCCGGCCCCGGCGCCACAGGTGCTGGCGCATGCACGTGCCCTCGCTTCGCGCCTGCGCCCGGCCGCGGCCCCCGCGCGCCAGCAGCGCTGGTGCATGGCCGACGCGTGGCTGGGCGAGCTGCGCACGCCGGCTACCCCCGCGCCTGCGCACGCCACGGCGGACGGCGCAGAGGATGCCTCTGGGACGACCCATGCTGCCCGTCTGGCGCGGCGTCCGCAGGTGCGCCAGGCGCTTCCCGATGAGGACGATGCGAACGGTCCCGGCGCTTGGATGGTGCAGACCGCCCAGCCGCACGAACAGGCCGCGGACCCCATGGGCATGCAGCGCCCGAGCGACCGCGACGCCAACACGGCGGCCGAGGAGTTCGCCGATGCGCTGTCCGAACTGCCCGAGGCGCGCCTCGTGGCCACGCCCGGCCGTCCGAAGGAGGTGCTGCTGTCCGATGACCCGCCGGAGCATCTGGCGCGCCAGGCGCGGGCGGGCGGCGGTGCGGCCGCTGCGCCGGGCGTCGACGTTCTGTACTACCCCGAGTGGGACGGCGCCAGCGGCAGCTACCGCCGCCCCGGCGCCGCCGTGTGGGTGCACGACGCAGCCCCGGGCGCGCCCGGTTGGTTGGAAGCCACGCTGCATGAGCGCCGGGCCATGCTGCACGCCGTGCGCAGGCGGTTCGAGCTATTGCGCAGCCGCCGCGTGGCCGTGCGCCGCCAGCTCGACGGCGACGAGATCGACCTGGAGGCTTGCATCGAGGCGCGCGCAGACTTTGCCGCGGGCCTGCCGCTGCCCCAGCGCCTGTACCGCAGCGAGCGCCGCCTGCACCGCGACCTGGCGGTGCTGGTACTTATGGATGTGAGCGGCTCCACCGACGCCTGGGTGGCGCCGGGCCGGCGGGTGGTTGACGTAGCGCGTGAGGCGCTGCTGCTGGTGAGCATGGCGCTGGACGGCATGGGCGCGCCGTTTGCGGTGCAGGCGTTCTCCGGTGAGGGGCCGCAGGGGGTGGTGGTGCGCAACGTCAAGCGTTTTGACCAGCCCTACGGGCGGGACGCTGCGCTGCGCATCGCCGGTCTGGAGCCCGAGCACTACACGCGCGCCGGCGCCGCGCTGCGCCATGCCACCAGCACGCTGATGCGCCAGCCGGCCGCGCACCGCCTGCTATTGCTGCTGTCCGATGGCAAGCCCAACGACATCGACGCCTATGAAGGCCGCTATGGACTGGAGGACATGCGCCAGGCCGTGACCGAGGCGCGGCTGCAAGGCATTGCGCCGTTTTGCCTGACCATCGATCGCCAGGCGGCCCGCTATCTGCCCACGGTGTTCGGTGCCCATCACTACGCGCTGCTGCCCCGGCCCGAGGAACTGCCGCAGGTGCTGCTGCAATGGCTGCGCCGGCTGGTGGTGGTGTGACTGATTGCTACTGTTTTAGTAGCTATTGGCGCTTGCTGGATGGGCGCTAGAGGCCTTAAACGTTCTGAATCTTCCGTCGGCGCATTGCGCCGCTGTGGCACGCACCAAGCCCGGGCGCGTGCCCTTAAAGCCCCAGCTTGGCCAGGCTGCCGCCACCTTCGCGCACCACGATGGGGTCGCCGCCGGTATTCATGGGCGTGAGGTCCAGCACCGTAGTGGGCTCCAGCGGGCAGCCGCCCGCGTCGAGGATGCCATCGAGCTGCTTTTCAAAGCGCTCGCGGATCTCCTGCGGGTCGTTCAGCGGCTCGCTTTCGCCCGCCGGGATCAGTGTGGTGGCCAGCAGCGGCGCGCCGTGCAGCTCCAGCAGCATCTGCAGGCCCTTGCGGTCGGGCACGCGCAGACCGATGGTCTTGCGCTGCGGATGGCTCACGCGGCGCGGCACTTCCTTGGTGGCGTCCAGGATGAAGGCGTAAGGCCCCGGCGTGGCCAACTTCAGCAGGCGATATTGGCGGTTGTCCACATGCGCGTAATTGGCCAGCTCCGACAGGTCGCGGCACAGCAGGGTGAGGTGGTGCTTGTCGTTGATCTGTCGAATACGACGAATCCGGTCCACGGCGTCCTTGTCGTCCAGGCGGCAGACCAGCGCGTAGCTGGAGTCGGTGGGCACGGCCAGGATGCCGCCGCTCGACAGCAGCGTGGCGGCCTGCTTGAGCAGGCGCGGCTGCGGGTTGTCGGCGTAGATCTCGAAATATTGGGCCATGGAGGGGCGCGGCGGTCAGCCGGCAGTGGTGCGGGGGGCGCGCAGGATGCGATCGGACAACAGCTCCCACACGGGGGTGAGCTGGCCTGGCAAATCCGGCAGGGCGCCCAGATCGGTGTGTGATTCGTTCGGGCTGTGGAAGTCGCTGCCGCGCGAGGCGGCCATGCCGAACTCCTGCGCCATGGCGGCGTACACGGGATATTCGGATGGCGTATGGCTGCCGGTCACCACTTCCACGCCCTGGCCGCCGTGCTGCTTGAACTCGGAAAACAAGGCGTATTCCTCATTCGCCGTGAATCGGTAGCGTGCAGGATGGGCGATCACGGCCATGCCGCCGGCCTCGCGGATCCAGCGCACCGCATTGCCCAGCGTGGCCCAGCGGTGGGGTACGTAGCCGGGGTTGCCCTCGGTGAGAAAGCGCCGGAACACTTCGGAGGTGTCATGGCACACGCCGGTCTCCACGAGGAAGCGGGCAAAGTGCGTGCGCGAGACCAGTTCAGGGTTGCCCGCGTAGCGCAACGCCCCTTCGAATGCGCCGCGGATACCCACGTGCGCGAGTTGCTGCGCCATCTCCTGTGCCCGTTCGCCGCGCCCGCCGCGCGTGGCCGCGAGGCCCTGGGCGAGTTGTGCATTGTCCGGGTCGAACCCCAGTCCCACGATATGCACCGTGGTGTCGGCGAAGGTGACCGAGATCTCTGTGCCCGTGAGGTAGTCCATGCCCAGCGCGTGCGCGGCGGCGGCGGCGCGGTGCTGGCCGCCGATCTCGTCATGATCCGTCAGCGCCCACAGCGCTACACCGTTGGCATGCGCACGGGCTGCCAGCGCTTCGGGTGTGAGGGTGCCGTCAGACACCACGGAGTGGCAGTGGAGGTCGGCATTGAGGAGGATGGACACGATTTCATTTTAGGGGGAGCCAGCAGGGCATGTTGTCGTGGTGGTTACAACCGGGTGACAAAGGCGTTGTGAGGCGTCGGTGATCGATAGTTTGTAATTAAATGTGTGTAAATGAGACAATATGGGGGTTTACCCTTGCTGCCGACCAATCGCAGCACGGCCCTCAACAGCCCACGGCGCCTGGCGCCCCTGATTGCGTAGAACATGAACTTCAACCATTTCCCCGTCGCCCGCAAACTGTGGGGCCTCGTCCTGGGGCTCCTGGTCTCCATGCTGCTTTTGCTGGCGGGCCTGTTGGCCTACACCGCCCAGCTCGATGATGAGGCGGCGCGCATCGTGCAGGCCAACGAAGACCGCATCAGCCTGGCCCTGCGCTGGAAAGGGCTGACCACGCTGGCCGTGGACCAGTCCGTGAGCGCGCTGGCCTCGGCCGACGAGACCCTGGCGTCGGGCCTGCAGAAGAAAGCCAAGCAGGGGATCGAGGCCATCAATGCCCTGCAAAAACAGGTGGAGGCTGTGGCCTTCTCTGCGGAGGACAAGGCCCAGATGGAACGCGTGGCCGCCGCCCGCAAGGTGGTGCTGGACGCGCTGGCGGAGGCCACCAAGGCCCGGGCCGAAGGCGACTTCGCCCGCACGCTGACCCTGGTGGACAGCAAACTGCTGCCCGCCGTGGAGCGCTATGTGGGCGAACAGGACGCCTTCGTCCAACTGCAAGAACGCCAGCGCGACGCCGCCAAGCAAGAGGCCCAGGCCTTGCACCAGCGCGCCATGTGGATGGGCGCGGGCATCGCCGCGGTGGTGGTGGTCTTGGGCCTGGTGTTGGCGAATCTGCTCGTGGGCTCCATCACGCATCCCCTGGAGCGGGCCGTGGGGCTGGCTAACGCGATTGCCGGTGGCGACTTGACGCAAGACGTGCACGATGACCGTCGTGACGAACTGGGCCACCTGCTGCGCTCGCTGTCGGCCATGGGAGCACGTCTGCGCGGCGTGGTGGGCGAAGTGCGCTCGGGCGTGGAATCGGTCTCGGCGGCGTCCAGCCAGATCGCCACGGGCAACCACGACCTGTCTGCGCGAACCGAGCAGACCGCGGCCAACCTCGAAGAGACGGCCGCCAGCATGGAAGAGCTCACCGCCACCGTCACCCAGTCGGCCGACACCGCGCGCCAGGCCAACCAACTCGCCGCCAACGCCGCGCAGGCCGCAGAGCGTGGCGGCGAAGTGGTGGGCCAGGTGGTCACCAGCATGCAGCAGATCACCGAATCCAGCCGCAAGATCGCCGACATCATCGGTGTGATCGATGGCATTGCCTTCCAGACCAACATCCTGGCGCTGAACGCCGCCGTGGNCGAAGGCAGCGCGGCGGGTAGAATCAATCACCGGGCCCAAGTTTCTTGCGCCCGGTTTTTTTGTGCCTGCGCACTGCAGGGACCGGCCCGGCCATCACGCCTGCGGCCCGCAAAAGCCGGAAAGCAAGCCAAGCGCCCCATCGCCCGCGAAATCCCTCGCGCGCGACCTCTACAGGAGCTTGGAACCTCATGGAAATCTTCGACTACGACAACATCCTGCTGCTGCCGCGCAAGTGCCGCGTGGAAAGCCGCTCGGAGTGCGACACCAGCGTGGAGCTGGGCGGGCGCCGCTTTCGCCTGCCCGTGGTGCCCGCCAACATGAAGACGGTGGTCGACGAGAAGATCTGCACCTGGCTGGCGCAGAACGGCTACTTCTACGTCATGCACCGCTTTGACCTGGACAACGTGCAATTCGTCAAGGACATGCATGCACAAGGGTGCTTCGCATCGATCTCGCTCGGGGTGAAGCAGCCCGACTACGACACGGTGGAGCGCTTTGTGGCCGAGGGCATCTGCCCCGAGTACATCACCATCGACATCGCGCACGGCCACGCCGACAGCGTGAAGAACATGATCACGTACCTGAAGGCCAAAATCCCCGCGGCCTTCGTGATCGCCGGCAACGTGGGCACGCCCGAGGCCGTGATCGACCTGGAGAACTGGGGCGCGGACGCGACCAAGGTAGGTATCGGCCCTGGCAAGGTGTGCATCACCAAGCTCAAGACCGGCTTCGGCACGGGCGGCTGGCAGTTGTCGGCGCTGAAGTGGTGCGCGCGCGTGGCCACCAAACCCATCATTGCCGACGGCGGCATCCGCAGCCACGGCGATATTGCCAAAAGCGTGCGCTTTGGCGCCACGATGGTGATGGTGGGCTCGCTGTTCGCGGGCCACGAAGAATCGCCCGGCAAGACCGTGGAAGTGGATGGCGAGCTGTACAAGGAGTACTACGGCTCGGCGTCCGACTTCAACAAGGGCGAGTACAAGCACGTCGAGGGCAAGCGCATCCTGGAGCCCATCAAGGGCAAGCTGGCGGACACCCTGACCGAGATGGAACAGGACATCCAGAGCTCCATCAGCTATTCGGGCGGCAAAAAGCTCATGGACATCCGCAAGGTGAATTACGTGATCCTGGGCGGCGACAACGCTGGCGAGCACCTGTTGATGTAAATTTTTCGGCCGACGTCGCAGCGAGGCGAAAAAAATGGTGCATAATCCATGGCTGTGCTGCAACGCGGCACCTCTGAAAAGAGAGGGCTCTTAGCTCAGTTGGTAGAGCAGCGGACTCTTAATCCGTTGGTCGAGTGTTCGAGTCACTCAGGGCCCACCAAAGACAGCCAAGCCGAATCCGCAGCGCGGATTCGGCTTTTTTCATGGCGATCTGGGCTCCACGCCAGCCCGGCTCTCCCGCCCCTTCGCCCGCTTGATGCGGGCCTTCTCCTCCCCACCTATTCAGGCCCATCGCACCCCTGGCGCCCATCGCTGCGCGGCCGCCACAGCGGCGGGCCGATGCGCCACAGAACGGCCAGGAAGGCCAGGCACCAACCTGCAGCCGCCAGGGCCAGCCAGCCACCTCCCCCGCCCATCCCGCCAGCGGCCGCACGCACGGCCGTCGCCACCAGCAGCGCGGCCGCGCCCAGGGGCACCCACCGCCCGGGGTCCGGTGCCAGACCGGCGTGGGCACGCCCGGCGATGGCGATCACCACGTAAATGCCCAGCCCCACCGTGCCCATGCCAATCAGGTGCCGGCCTGCAGCGGTACCGGGAAGGACACCCAGATGCGCCAGCCCCAGCGCGCCATAGCCCAGGGCCATGCAGGCGTACATGGCGTAGAGCAGCAGCGGAAACCGCCGACGCCACAGGGCGGCACCGACGTGCCAGTCACCCATCAGGTGAAAGACCGCCGCCGAGGCAGCCAGCGCCAGCCAGCCCGCCAGCGCGCTCGCCGGGCGCAGGAACTCGGCCGCGGTGTACAACGTGATGCACAGTGCCGCCAGGTGGCGCCGCGGCGGGCGGGCCACGTAGGGAGCGGCACCCGGCGTGACCTCCTCGATGGCGCGGTTCACGATGCGCATCGAAATGCGGCTGGCCGCCACCACGATGAGCAACATGAGCACGCCCAGTGCCGCATGCAGCCACCGCAGCCCCGCCATGCCGCGCAGCGCATCGGCGTAGAAGCCCGCCGCCGTTGCTGCCAGAGCCAGCAGCAGCACGCCAAACGACCCGTGCCGTCGCCCTTGCGGGCTGCGCAGCGCGGGTGCCAACACCGCCAGCAGCGCCAGCGGCAGGCCCACCTGCGCCGCGGCCGCCAGCCACAACGCCGCACCGCCGGCATGGCCTGACACCCAAAACCCCAGCCGGCCACACAGCCACAGCAGCACCAGCGCGCGCAACTGGCTTCGCGTGGCGCCAGGCCTGCCGGTGAACTCCGGCAGCGCCGTCAACGCAAAGCCCGCCACCGCCGCCATGGCAAAGCCGTAGACCAGTTCATGCACATGCCACACCAGCGGCCCGCCGACCACCCGGGGCACGGGCCAGCCCAGCGCCAGCACGAAGGCCCACCAGCCCAGCAGGCCGATGGCCGCCACCATGGTCAATACAAAGAAGGGGCGCATGCCGCACATCCAGATGGGATGGCCGCTGCGCAGCAGGTTCGCGGGGTGATTCATTTCAAAAAAAGGAGCTGCTCGCGCTTTCCCTGCAATGGCTGGCGGCATTTTTCATATCAATTTCAACAACCACTACGCTGCGGCCCGCCGACCATGGCGGCGGTGGCGTGCCACGTGCCCGCAGCCGCCACGCTGTCGTCCGCGTCCGTGGCGGAGCCCGCCCTGTCGGGCAACCCGAACGCGGCACGCACCGCGGGATGCTGCTGCAACTCCGCCGCGCAGCGGTGCACCAGCGCGTCGCCACGCGCTACCGCCGCGCCGGGCGGGTGGTAGCGCGCCACGATGCGGCCCGGCGATGCGGCCATCACCAGCACCTCGTCCGCCAGCCGAACGGCTTCCATCAGGTCGTGTGTAATCAGCAGCACGGCCATGCCCGTGTGCGCCTGCCGGGCCAGCAGCAACTGGTGCAACTGGCTACGCAGGCCCACATCCAGCGCGGCAAAGGGCTCGTCCATCAGCAGCAGCGCGGGTGCCAGCACCAGCGCGCGCGCCAGCGCCGCGCGGCTTTGCATGCCGCCCGACAACTCGGCCGGGTACTGCGCCAGCGCCGCAACCGGCAGGCCCAGGGCCTGCGCCATCTCGGCGGCCTGGCGGTGGCGCTCGGCTCGCGCGGCCCCTCGGGCCTTCAGGCCCAGTGCAATGTTGTCGCGGGTGGTCATCCACGGCAGCAGCCGCGGCTGCTGGAACATCACCGCGGTGGGCTGCAGGGGCTGCTCGATGCGGCCCTGCTGCGACGCCAGCAAGCCGGCGCACAGGTGCAGCAGCGTGGTCTTGCCGCAGCCCGAGGGGCCCACCAGCGCAACGATGCGCCCTGGTGGCACCTGCAAATCGATGCCTTGCAACACCATCGCCGGCCCGTAGGCGTGGTGCAGCGCCTCAATCTGCAAGCCGCTCATGTGCCGGCTCCCCGCCAACGCTCCAGCTCGCGCTTGATGGGCTCCAGCAGCGCGTACTCGAGCACCAGCAGGCTGCCCACGACGGCGCAGATCCAGGCCAGCGATGCGCCCGTGTCCAGGTGCGAGCGCGTCACCGCCAGCGCCGCGCCCACGCCGTCGCTGGTGGCCAGCAGTTCGGCCATCACGGCCACTTTCCACGACGAGCCCAGCGCCGTGATCCACGCGGGGAAGAGGTACGCCGCCACATGCGGCAGGTACAGATCGGTGAGGCGCATGCGCCAGGGCAGGCGATAGGCGCGCGCCATGTCCTTGAGGTGGTGGTCCAGCGTGCGCGTGCCCTGCAGCGCGCCGATGAACACCACCGGCAGGCAGGCCACGAACACCGTGAACACCGGCGTGCCATCCCCCGCGCCGAACCACAGCATGGCCAGCACCAGCCAGGCGATGGGCGGCATGCCCAGCAGCAGCGTGACCCAGGGCCGCGCCATCATCGAGGCCGTCATCGACAGCCCCGCCAGCAGCCCCAGCGCACTGCCCACGGTCACCGCCAGCAGCAGGCCGGCAAGCGCACGCCGCGCGGTCACGGCCAGCTCGGGCCAGGCAACGCCCGATTGCACCAGGCCCCACAGGGTGGCGAAGGTGGTCATCGGGTCGGGCAGGATCAGCGGGCCATACAAGCCCGCGCCCAACTCCCACAGCGCCACGAACAGCAGCAGGCTGGCAGCCGCGCCCCAGCCGCTCCAGAGGTACGCGGGAATGCCGCGCAGCCAGCGCCAGGCAAGGCCCATGTCAGCCGCCCTCCCCCGGCTCGGGCACGTAGACCATGGAGCCGTCCTTGAGCCGGTAGGCCACGCCGGCCTTGGCGCCCTCGCCCTCCCCGATCTCGCCGCTGGCGCGGTAGCGGTCGATCTTGCGGCCGTCCTTCACGATCACCTCCATGCTGGGCTGGCCGGGGTTCTTGATGACGGTGACCGATTCGCTGCCAAAAGGATTGACCGCACTGTTGGCCACCGCCAGCAGCAGCGCCGCGATGATGACCAGGAACACATCGATGAGGTTGACGACCGAGAGGATGGGGTCATCCGTCTCCGTGTCGTCCAGCAGGCGCAGGCGGCTCATTGCACCCCCTCCATCGCCAGCGCGGCCACGGGGTCGTGCACGGGCGCCGGCGCGGGCGGCTGCACCGGCGCACCCTGTTCGATGACGGCCAGGTCCACGGCATACCAGCGCCGGCGCACGTTGACCACGGCATAACTGATGGCCGCCGCCAGCAGCGCGAGGATCACCGCCGAGAACGCCACCATGAGGTTGCGCGAGACGTCGGCCAGTTGCCCGTCGGCCAGTGCCATGAGCGCAGGCCCCATGGGGATCATGGTGGCCACCAGACCCAGCATGGGCGCCACGCGGGTGGCAATGCGGGCGAACTCCAGCCGCTTCGTGGCCAGCGCCTCCAGGTCGATCAGCGAAAGCGCCGGATTGCGCGCCCGCGCGGTGGCCAGTTCAAACCCGCCGGGCTGGCCCCGGTGGCGCTGCCACGCCTGCCATGCGAAAGCCCCCAGCGCATAGAACGCATGCACGAACAGCAGCGCGATGGCGATGAGCACGGGATAGAGGAAAAGCTGGCTGGCGACGTACATCGCCGATTCGATCGGATTGGTCATGGTGTATCGAGGTTCAATGGGATGGAACAAGGGTGCGCCGGCGCTGGCGCAGGGCGCCTGCCGCGGTGATGGCCGCAAGCAGCAGCCCCAGCGCGGCCGTGGCCAGCGTGGGTCGGGGGGGCTGCACCGGCTCCACGGGTGCCAGGCGCATGCCCGTTACCGTGGGCGGTGGCGGCACGGGTTCGGGGGCCGGATCGGGCGGGGCCTGCGGCTCAGGCACCGTCGGCGCTTGCGGGGCCACGGATGGCGTTGCCGTGGGACGCGCGGCGCGCGCAGGCGACTGCAGGCCGAAGCCCATCGCGGCGGCCTGCGGCGCCCCCTCGGCAACGAAGGACGCAAAGCGCGCGTTGTCGCTGCGCACGTCGAAGCGCCGCGACAGGTCGCGCCAGCGGCTCTTGAGGGTCTGCAGCGTTTGCGCATCGGCCTGCCAGTAGCCCTGGCGCGCGGCCTCCAGCATGCGCTCGATGGTCTGCGCCAGGGCGTGCGGGTTGTGCTGCTCGAACCAGGCATCCAGGCCCAGGCGGTGCTTGTCGCGCACGTAGACGTCGGCCATCTCCTGCCACTGGTCGTCGCGCACGATCTCACGCGCTACGGCCGTCCAGCCCCAGAAGTTGTTGGTGGCGTCCAGCACCTGCAGCGTGCCCGCGTAGCCTTCCTTCATCAGGCCCTGGATGTAGCCGGGGTGGAACTGGCGCGTCGCCAGCTCCTTGGCGAGAAACTGCGCCGCGCCTTCCACGCGCCCGCTGCCCGGCCCGCGCAGGTTGCTGATGAGCAACTGCGGAGCCTTGCCGTCGAGGTGGCGCACGGCCAGCGCAATGCCGCCCAGGTACTGGAACGGGTCGTCCGTGGTCAGCATGCCGTAGGTGTTGGAGCTGCGCGAGAGCACGGCGGCCTGCGTGCCGCGCAGGTGCTCGGCATAGAGGTTGCCCGTCCCGTCCTTGCCGCCGCGTTGCGCGGCAGGCAGGCTGCCCCACTCGGACTCGTCGGGCCCGTAGGCGTACTGCATGCGCGAGAGATAGAGCTGCGCGAGCTTGCGGTCGCCCTCGGCCTTGCCCTGCCAGGTGTCGGTGGCCAGCACCGCGTCGTCCAGCCCCGTGCCGTAGCGGCCCGACTCGGAAGAGAAGATGCGTGTCTGGCCCGCGCGCAGCGCCACGCCCTCCGCCATGCCGCGCGCGCGCAGCCGCTGGGCGATGGCGCGGGCGTTGGCCGCCACGGGGTTGTCGGGCTCGTCGGCCTGCGCGGCCAGCTGCGCGGCGCGCGCAAGCTGCTGCATGGCGTTGGGGAAATGGTCGCGGTACAGGCCGGTGGCCGACAGCACCACGTCCACCCGCGCACGGGCGAGCTGCTTGCGCGGCACCAGCCGCACGCCGGTGACGCGCCCGCCCTGGTCCCACACCGGCTCCACCCCCATGAGCCACAGCGCCTGCGCCTCCAGCATGCCCTGGTGGCGCATGGTTTCCACCGACCAGAGCGAGAAGGTGACCTTGGTGGGCGCGGTGCCGCCATGCTGTTCACGGTAGGCGGCAATGAGCTGCTCGGCGGCCTGCTTGCCGGCCTCCCAGGCCTGCGGGGTAGGCACGCGCGAAGGGTCGAAGCCATACAGGTTGCGGCCCGTCGGGTAGGCGTCGGGGTTCTTGAGCGAATCGCCGCCGTAGGACGTGGGCAGGTGCCGCCCCGCCAGCACGGCGAGCAGCGCCGGCAGTTCGTTCTGTGCGCCGATGGCCTGCCACCACTGCCGCGCCTGGGTCATGTGGTGTCGCAGCGGCGCGGGCAGCGCATCGTCGGCTTCGCCCTCCAGCAGATGGCGCGCCAGCAGGCGGTAGGGCACGGTCTGCGCCATGCGCTCGTAGTCGCCCACCAGGGCTTCGTCGATGTCCTCGGCCGGTGTGCCCGCATGGCGCGCGGCCGCCTCCCAGTAAGGGCGGCCCAGCATCAGCAGCACGGTGCCCAGGCGGTGCGCGTCGGCCGGCGCGGTGCCCAGCGTGTGCAGGCCCAGGGGCTGGGCGGTCTCGGCCAGTTCGTGCAGGTGCGCATGCAACTGGTTGACGAAGCCCGCGAAGTCGGCGCGCGCCTGCGCGGCGGTGAGGCCCATGTCGGCCACGATGCGCTGCTTCTCGGCGCCCCCCAGCAGATCGGCGGCGATGCGCTCCTTCACCGCACCCTCGTCCTGCGCCACCCAGGCGTGCAGCAGGTCGTGCAGCGCGGTGAGCTGCGCATGCAGCCCCGCGGGCTGAAACGGCGGCGTTTGGTGGCTCACGATCACCGCGCGCCCGCGCCGGCGCGCCTGCTGCGCCTCGCCGATGTTGTCGGCGATGTAGGGGTAGGCCACGGGCACGTCGTCCACGGCCAGCATGCCGGGGTCGGTTACGGCCAGGCCGCGCTCCTTGCCCGGCAGCCATTCCTGGCTGCCGTGCGTGCCAAAGTGCACGAAGGCATCGCCCACGTTCCGCCGCGCCCACAGGTACACGGCCAGGTAGTGGTGGGAAGGCCAGGCGCTGGTGGAGTGGTAGAGCGACTTCTCCTTGTCTGCCCACTTTTCGCCACGCGGCGGCTGCGGCAGCAGCGCCACTTTGCCCAGCATGAGGCGCGGGATGACGAAGAACGCCTGGCCGCCTTCGCGCACCACCATCGACGAGTCCTCGGGTGCGCCCCAGCTCTTGTGCAGCGCATTGCGCGTGGCCGCGGGCAGCGTGGCGAGCCAGGCGCGGTATTCCTGCACCGGCAGGCGGTCGGCCAGACCATCGCGCAGCAAGGGCGCCAGCATGCCGTCGCGGTAGGCGGGCGTGAGCAGGCGCTGCAGCTGCGCGATCAGCGGCTGCTCGTCCGCGGCCTGGGTGTCGTAGCCCGCCCCGCGCAGCGCGGCCAGCGTGGCCTGCAGGCTGCGCGGCACGTTGAGGAACGAGGCCGACAGGTTCTTCTCCCCCGGCGGGTAATTCCAGAAGAACACGGCGATGCGCTTGTCGGCGTTCGCCTTGCGCTGCAGCGCCACCAGGTTGATCGCCTTGCCGACGACGGCGGCGGCCTGCGCGGCGATGGGCACGACCTGCTCGTCCCCCGCGCGCGTGGCGGCGGCCACCTGGATGTCCACCACGCCCGCGTACTCGGCCTGGGCCAGGTAGAAGGGCACGTCCATGAGGGCCACGCCCTGCGGGCTGGCGGCCCACGCGGCCTCGTCGCCCCGCCGGTAGGGCATGGCCTGCAGCACGGGCATGCCCATCCGCGTGAACTCGGCGCGCCGCTCGTCGGCGTTCAACATGATCTGCGTGTTGATGAGCACGTCGGCCAGCACCGGCGTGCCCGCGCCGCCGGGCTGCAGCACGCGCGTGACGCCGCCCGGGTCGAGCATGGGCGTGTAGAACGCCAGCGCCGTGGCGCCAGCGGCTTCGATGCGCGCGATGAGGTCGTCGATGAATGCCGTCTGCATCGAGGCGATGTACTGCTGGTGCAGGGCGATGGCGACCACGGGGCGGCGCTGGCCGTCCGTGGGGTCGACGCCCTGCGCGCGCAGGTAGGCGGCGGGGTCGGCCGTCACCAGGCCCGGCGCGCGCGGGTGGTAGATGCCGGTTTTGGGGAACACCACGGGCGGCGCAGCGGCGGCCAGCGCGTCGCGCCCCTGCAGCTGCGCCGCCAGCGTGGCGAAGAACCCCTCGAAGTTCTGGCGCCCGCCGCTGGCGTAGTAGCGCACGAGCCGCTGCGCCACGGCCTCGGGCAGGCTGCCGCCCCAGGCGGGACGCGCGTCGTACAGCCAGGCATGCGGCACTGCCAGGGCGGGCAGCGCGCGCGTGAGCCGCGCGCGCACCTCGTCCTGCAGGTAGCTGTCGAAGAACACCGCGTCATGCCCACGCCACAGCCCGCCGTCCACGTCGGCGGGCAGGCTGCCCAGGAAGCGCACCTCCACGGTCAGCCCGTGCGGGCGCGCGATCTCGGCCAGCTGGTGGAACTTGCCAGCCGGTACGTTGCCCGTGGCAATGAACAGCACCGATGCCGCCTGCGCCGCGCCCGCAAGCAGCAGCATCAGGCCCATCAACCATTTTTTAACCAAATCGACCTCCGCCCTTGTGTATCAAGCGCAAGCAGCTATCAAAACAATACCGCCCGCGCAAAGCGTTCAGAAATCCAGCCGCGCACTCACGAAGACGCGGCGGCCCTGTTCGGCATAGCCGAACGCGGGGGACTTCTCCGCCAGGCGCAGATCGCCCAGGTTCTCCAGGCCGGCGCGCAGGTTCAGCCGCTGGTGCGCGCCCAGCGCCCAGGCGCGCCCCACGCTCGCGTTCCACAGCGTGTAAGCGGGCAGGCGCTGGCCGGAACTGGTCTGGCGGCCCGTGTACTCGGCGCCCAGCTGCGCGTCCCAGCCCGCCACGCGCCACGCCAGGCGCGAGGCCACGCTGGTGTCCGGCCGGTCGGACAGGCGCTCGCCCGTGGCCTTGTCACGGGTGCGCAGCAGCGTGGCGTCCATGCTCCAGCGCACCGCATCCGTGATGGCCCAGGTGAAGCCGGCCTCCAGGCCCTGGATGCGCGCCGCGTCCACGTTGTCGTAGAGGTAGGTGCGGCGCGTGCCCACCTGCTGGATCAGGCGGTAGGTGATGAGCTGCTTGACCTCGGTATGGAACGCGGTGGCGCGCAGCGACCAAGCGGGGCTGACCTGCCAGTCGGCCCCGATCTCGAAGGAGTTGGAGGTCTCCGGCTGGATGTCGGCGTTGCCCCGGAAGGTGTGCGGCCCCTCGGCGCCCACATAGTTCGGCGAGATCTGCTTGAGCGTGGGCGCCTTGAATGCATGTCCCAGGCCGCCCTTGACCACCAGCGCGGGGCTGGCCTCCCACACCAGGTAGGCGCGGGGGCTCAGCTCGGAGCCGAAGATGCCGTGGTGGTCCGCGCGCAGGCCCAGCGTGGCCAGCAGGTTCGTGCCCAGCGCGAACTCGTCCTGCACGAACAGGGCCTTGTGCGACACGTCGTCGCGCCCGTTCAGCAGGCCGGAATTCACCAGCTCTTCATTGCGCCACTCGCCGCCCACGGTGACCTGGTGGCCACCCCAGCGGGTGGTGGCGTGGCCGTCCACCACATCGTCCGTCATGTCCTGCGCCCGCGTGGGGCTGACGCCGTTGGTGCGGCTGTTGCGCACGCTGATCTCGCTGCGGTAGGCGCGTGCCTGCGCCTTCCAGGCGCCTATCTCGCCCTTCCACCCCACGTGCGTCTGGCGGCGGTCGAGGTCATAGCGGTTGGCATAGGGGCGCGTGCCGCTCACGTCGTCGTAAAAGCGCCGCTCCTCGCCATCGGTCACGCCGGCCTCCAGCCGGTGGCCGGGCGCCAGGTCCAGCTCGGCGTTCAGCCCCAGGCTGCTCGGCTTGCGGCCCTCGATCTCGCTGTAGCGCGGGTCCTCGCGCTGCCCCACGGCGTCGCGGTGGGCGTACTCGGCATTCACCGACAGGCGCAGCCGGTCGTTCAGTGGGCCCGCCGCAAACAGCGAGGCGCCCCCTTCGGCCGCGGCCTCGCCGCCGGCGGGGAAGGCGGCGTTGAAGCCCAGCGAGCCGATCCAGCGGTCGCCCGGCTTGCGCGTGATGATGTTGACCACGCCGCCCAGCGCCTCGGACCCGTACAGCGCCGACATCGGCCCGCGGATGATTTCCACACGCTCGATGGCCGACACCGGCAGCCAGCCGTACTGGTAGTCGGAATGGCCGATCACGTCGTCGCTCGCGCTGATGCGCCGTCCGTCGATGAGTGTGAGCGTGTGCCTGCCCTCCAGCCCGCGCAGCGCGAGCGTCTTGCGCCCGCCCACCTGGCGCGCGCTGAAGGTGATGCCCGGCGCGCCGCGCACGGCGTCCAGCAGGTCGGCCGCGTTGCGCTCGGCGAGGTCCTGCGCGGTGATCACGGTGACGCTGGCGGGCGCCGTGCGAGCGTCCTGCTCGGTCAGTGTGGCGGTCACGGTGACGGGCGCCAGGGCGGTGGCGGTGGCGGCGGGGGCCTCGGCCGCGGCCTGGGCACGCACGGCGCCCGACAGGCACAGCAAGGCGGCCAGGGCCAGCGGATGGCGACGGCAAAGGGTCACATGGATCAAGTGGTGTGGCATGAACGTCCTGAGGAAAGACCGCAGTGGCTGGACGCTGGCGCCGCATTGCTGGCGTGGGGCTGGGCGGGAGAGTGGAAGAAACCGGAGTCGGGCAGCCGCCCGCCCAGCAGCGCGGGGTCGCGCGCGAGCAGTTGCTGGAAGAAGAAGTCGACCTCGGCGCGCGCCCGCTGCGCCGGCACCGCGTCCAGCTGGCTGGTGGCCAGCGCGTCGGCCACGGCGTCGGGGGTCAGCAGGTCGATGCGTGCGGCCACCATGCGGCCGCACTCCTGGGGATGGGCGCGGCACCAGGCGACGGAGCGCGCATAGGCTGCGTCCACGGCCGCGAGCGCGGCGCCTTGCCCGCGCAGGGCGCCCACAGCGGCAATACCCGCCTGCGGGATGCGCGGCGCGCGCTGGAACACACGGCCCCATTCCTGCTGCAGATCGGCGCCGCGGTGCAGCGCGGGCGCCACCAGCCCGAGGGGAAAGGACTGCGTCTTGCGCAGCGCCAGGGACACGGCGGGCTCCGACAGCAACGCATGGCGCACCCGGCGTGTGATGAGCAACTGCATGGCTTCCATGGGCGTGGGCACGTAGCGCACGCGGAAGTCGCGCCGCACGTCCAGCCCCTGCCGGGCGGTAAGCAGTTGCAGCATCAGATCCGGCATGTCGCCGCGGAAAGGCACGGCGATTTCCTCGCCGCGAAAATCCGCCAGCGTGCGCCGCGCGCCATCACGCGTGACGATCCACAGCGCGCCCCAGGTGGAGATGCTCAGCAGCGTGACGCCCGCGCCACGGTTGTAGAGGTTGGCCGCCACGTTGCTGGGCATGGCCAGCACATCCGCCTTGCGGCCCAAGGCCATCACGCGCAACTGGTCGGGGTCGCGCCAGGGGGTGAACTCCACACGCTCGGCCACGCCCGCCAGCGCCTGAGTCTCGGCCATGTGGATCAGGGGCGCCGAGACGATGGCTGGCGGCCCGGCCAGCACCAGGCGGGCCAGCGGCGCGGCAGGAGCGGCAGGCGCAGCGGGAGCCGCCGCGCCCCATGCCGGCAACCCGGCGAGCGCGAACGCACCCGAGGTCTGCAGCAGGCGGCGGCGGCCCTGGTCAACGGACTGCACAGGGTTCGTCAGCATCGCATCTCCCTCAGAACTGGTAGCTCACGCCCGCCGCCACGTTGCGGCCCAGGCCCGGCAGGTAGCCCGGCTGCGCGGCCGTGGCCTGGTTGCGAATGGCATAGCTGCTGGCGTAGCGCCGGTCGGTGAGGTTGTCGGCCTGCAGGTAGCCCGTCCAGGGGCCGCTCTTCCATTCCAGCTTGAAGCCCAGCAGCGCGTAGGCGTCCTGCTCGCTGCCGGCGGTGTTGGCGTGGTCGGTGGGCGTGTCGGTGGGCATCCAGCGCAGGCTGGGACCCATGCGCCAGACACCCGCACCCGTGGCGACGCGCCACAGCACCTCGGCATTGATCAGGTGGCGCGGCACGCCGGCGATGCGGTTGCCGGCGTAGATGCCGTCTTTAAAGCGGAAGTCGCTGTACGTCCAGGAGCCACGCCAGTCGAGTGCGCCCATGCCCAGCGGCCAACTGCCCGACAGCCCTGCCTCCACGCCCTGGTGGCGCGTGCCGCCGGCGTAGTTGTAGGTGCCCACCTTGATGCCGTTGGCATCGGTGGTGCTCATGAGTTCGCCGGCCACCTGGCTGCGGTACACGGCAGCCGTCCAGTGCAGGGCACGGGCACCCTCGCCCCAGCGGCCTTGCCCGCCGACCTCGAAGGTGGTGGCGCGCTGCAGGTCCAGCCGCACCAGCTCGCTGCTGGCCGCCGCGGGGGCGTTGGGCGCTACGGTGGCGGAGACGATCTCCCAGAACGTGGGTGCCTCCTGGCTGCGGCTCAAGTTGGCCCACCAGCGCACGGCCGGCGTGGGCGTCCAGTTCACCCCCACCTTGGGCGTGGAAAAGCTCCACTGCTGCTGCAGCGTGCGGCCGTCCAGGCGGTTGGCGGCGTCGCGCTCCTGGTGGCTCCAGCCCCACTGACCGACCAGCGTCCATGCCGGCGCCAGGCGCCAGTCGGCCGCCAGCAGCGCCTGCAGGTTGTCGGCCGTGAGGTCATAGGCGCCAAAGCGCTGCAGCGCTGCCCCGTTCACGGGGCTGGTGGCATCCAGATCGCGGTCCATGCGGCTGCGCGACCAGCCCAGCGCCGCGCGCCAGGCCAGGGGACCGGCCGTCTGCCCGCCGGCCTGCCACTGCGCACCTGCCGTGCGGCTGCGGGTGTTGGTGTAGCTGGTCTGGTTGTTGAACAGGTCGTCCGTGTCCTGCCAGTAGATGCCCAGCTCCTGGCGCAGCGCATCGTCACCCCAGCGCGAGCGGTTGGCCAGGCGCAGCTGCGTGGCTTCTCGGCGCGGGTCGCGGCGGTAGACGTTGAGCAACTGGTCCTGCGGCGTGGCGCCGTCGCCCATCACACCGCGCGGCTGGGTGCGCACGCGGTCCTTGGGCACGACGGTGGGGATGTCGAAGTCCAGATCGGTCCACGACAGGTAGGTGCGGTTCTCGAACCCGCCGGCGGCCTGGAACCCCACGTTGGCATGCAGCGCATCGCGCTGCGACGCCGAATGGTGGCGGTAGCCGTCGTAGCGGTCGCCGCTCACGCTGATGCGCCCATCCCACTGCACGCCCTGCAGGCCGACCGCGCCCTGCAGCGCCTGGCGGCCAAAGCTGCCCACCTCGGTGCGCACGCGGCCCCGCTCGTCGGCGCCCGTGAGCGACTGGAAGTCCAGCTCTCCCCCGAGCGTGGTCGCGCCCGGCGTGAGCGTGTTGGCGCCGCGTCGCACGCTGACCAACGCGGCATTGCGCGGCTCCACCAGGCCGATGATGAAGGAGCCATCGGCGTCGTTCAGCGGCAGTCCGTCCTTCAGCAGCAGCACGCCGCGGTTCAGCGGGTTGCTCTGGATGCCCGACCCGCGTATGGACAGGCGCGGCTGGTCCGTGGCACCAAAGAAGTCCTGGATCACGATGCCCGGCTGGTAGTCCAGGGCGTCGCGCAGCGTGGCCAGGCGCGTCTCCTGCTGCGGAGTGGCCAGGTTGGTCCCGCCGGGAACGCGGTCCAGGCGCTGCTGCTCCGCCGCCACGGAGGGGCGCAGCGGCGCGGCCGCTTCGGCATCGCCCTCGGCACGCACGGTCACCGTGGGCAGTTGCGCCGGGGCCTGCGCGGCAGGCTCGGCCGCTACTGCCAGCGGGCACAGCAGCGCCAGGGCGGGGGCCGTCGTGCGGGTCCATGCACGAAGACTGGAGCGAAAGGAAAGAAGGTGGTGCGGCGGCATGAAAGTGAGAGAACTTGAAATAAATGCGATTCATTCGTATTCTCAAAGCATGCCACCACATAACCGGAATATGAAATGACTTTTATCAACACGGCCCCGGGCGGCGCGGCGGACGCGCAACAGAGCGGCTTCAGAGAGGCGAGCAGCCTGTTGGGCGCGAACGCACTGCTGCAGGGCTTGCCGGCGCCGGCATTGCAGGATCTGGCCCAGCATGCCCTCGCGCGCACGCACTCTGATGGGGAAACGCTGTTCCACGAAGGCGAAGCCGCCTGCCACTGCCTGCTGGTCGCGCAGGGTGCCGTGGAAGTGCTGCGCTATGACGCCACGGGCGAGGAGCGCATGCTGCACTGTTTCACCCCCGGGCAGTGGGTGGCCGAGGCGGCCATGTTCATGCCGCACGGGCTCTATCCGATGACGGCGCGCGCGCAAGGCGCCACGCGGGTCTGGCGCATTCCCCGGCAGGCGTTGCGCACGGCGTGCGAGCGCCACCCGTCGCTGGCGCTGCGGCTGCTGGAATCGCTGAGCCTGCGCCTGTACCACTGCGTGAACGAGGTGGACTGGCTCACCAGCAGCAATGCGCAGCAGCGCCTGGCCGCCTACCTGGTGGCGCGGTGCAGCGAGGGCGGCGAGCCGGTCGAGCTGCCCACCAGCCAGCGGCACCTGGCGGCACGCCTGGGCATCCGCGCCGAGACGCTGAACCGCCTGCTTGCCCAGTGGCAGGCCAAAGGCTGGATCCGCGGCGAGCGGCGCACCTGGCGCCTGTGCGATGCACACCAGCTGCGTCAACTCGCCGCGCCCGGCACGCGCACGTTCTGACGCTCTGGCCGCGGGACCGCAAACTTGGGTGGCTGGCGGCTGGCCGGCGCGCCCTCACCCACCGATAATGCGCCCAGCATGCACATCCTGCGCAACGCCCATCACCTGGCACGCCTGTTGTTGGCGTGCTTTGCCGTGTCGCTGGGCGTGGCGACGGCAGCGCCCTTCGTGCAGGCAGGCCATTTAGAGCGCGTCTGCACCGCCTCGGGCGAGGAGCGCTGGGTTGCCGCCGGCGGCAACAGCGCGGTGGGCACCAACGATGCCTCTCACCCAACGCATGCGCTGGACTGCGCCCTGTGCCTGCCGCCCCTGCTGCCCGCTCTGGATGCACCCCCGTGGCGCGGCCTGCAGCAGCTCCCGCATGTTCCATCTGCGGATGTGGTGCGCCAGACCCATGTACCGGCGCTCAGCCGCGCGCCTTTCCCTCCGCGCGCCCCGCCTGCGGCGCCACTCGCCCTCGCACCGTTTTGAAAACGGCGGGCACGGGCCACCGCGCACCCGCACTCTTCTCGCATACCACGGCAGCGCTGACCGCCTGCCCCATCGTTTATTCAAGGATTTTTCATGTTCCCCCAATCGCTCGTCTCCCGCATCGCCATCGCCGCCACCCTGCTCGTGGCCGGCGCAGCCCACGCCCAGGTCACCGTGCAGGACGCCTGGGTGCGCGCCACGGTGCCGCAGCAGAAGGCCACCGGCGCCTTCATGCGCCTGACGGCCGCGCAGGATGCCCGCCTGGTCAGCGCCAGCAGCCCGGTGGCCGGCGTCACCGAAGTCCATGAAATGAAGCTCGTGGACAACGTGATGAAGATGCGCCCGCTGCCCGCGCTGGACCTGCCAGCCGGCCAGGCCGTGGAACTCAAGCCCGGCGGCTACCACATCATGCTGCTGGACCTGAAGCAGCCCGTCGCCCAAGGCTCGACCGTGCCCCTGACGCTGGTTTTCGAAGCCAAGGATGGCCAACGCACGACACAGGAGTTGCAGGCGCCCGTGCGCGCCGTCAGCGCCACGGCCGCGCCGGCCATGGGCCATGGCAAGCCGCACGGCGGCCATTGAGGCTCATCCGGTACGGCTGAAGGCTTTTTAGACCTCTAGCGCTTGCACAGCAAGCGCTGACAGCTATCAATAGCATAGCTTCCACACGCACCCATCGCGGGCGCGGACGAGGGGGTTGGCCGATAATGCGGCGCTTTGCACGGCGCCTGCGTTGCGCGCCCTCCCCCGATTTCCCACACCATGCACTCTGACGCGAAACACCTGTGGCGCGCGCCGCGCTGGGCACTGGCCATCCTGCTGGCTCTGCTGGGCATGGTGGGGCCGTTCGCCATCGACACGTACCTGCCCGCCTTCCCCGCCATCGCGGGCGCGCTGCAGGCCACACCGGTGCAGATGCAGCAGACGCTGTCGGCCTACCTGTTCGCGTTCGCCTTCATGACGTTGTTCCATGGCTCCCTGTCCGACAGCTTCGGGCGTCGGCCCGTGGTGCTGTGCGGCCTGGCCGTTTTCACGCTCGCTTCCCTGGGCTGCGCGCTGTCGCAGAGCATCGGACAGTTGGTAGCGTTCCGTGCGCTGCAGGGCCTGTCGGCCGGCGCGGGCATCGTGGTGTCGCGCGCCGTGATCCGCGACATGTTCCCGCCCACGCAGGCGCAGCGCGTCATGGCGCAGGTGACGATTTTCTTCGGCGTGGCGCCGGCCATCGCGCCCATCGTGGGCGGCTGGCTGTCGGTGCACCTAGGCTGGCACAGCGTGTTCTGGTTTTTGACGGGCGTGGGCGTGCTGCTGTGGGTGGCCAACTGGCGCCTGCTGCCCGAGTCGCTGCCCGTGCACAAGCGCCAGCCGATCCACATGGGCCACCTGCTGCGCGGCTACTGGGAATTGGGCACCAGCCCACGCTTCATCCTGCTGGCGCTGGCCAGCGGCGTGCCGTTCAACGGCATGTTCCTCTACGTGCTGTCGGCCCCGGCCTTCCTGGGCGAGCTGCTGGGCCTAGGGCCCACGGAGTTCTTCTGGTTCTTCGTGATCAACATCGCCGGCATCATGGGCGGCGCCTGGGCCAGCGGCCGGCTGGCCGGTCGCATCCCGCCCAAGCGCCAGATCCGCCACGGCTTCGTGATCATGCTGGCGATGGCGCTGCTCAACCTGGGCGCCAACCTGGCGCTGGCGCCGCATGTGTCGTGGGCGCTGTGGCCCATCGGCATTTTCTCGTTCGGCTGGGCCCTGATGGTGCCCGTGGTCACGCTGCTGGTGCTGGACCTGTACCCGCAGCGCCGGGGCATGGCCTCGTCGCTGCAGGCGTTCGTGGGCGCCACGGCCAACGGCCTGGTGGCGGGCGTAGTGGCGCCGCTGGTCATGCATTCGGCCCTGGCGCTGGCGGCGGCCTCACTGCTGCTGATGCTGGTGGGGCTGGTGTCCTGGATCTACCTGCACCACCGCTGGCCGGACATCGGCCGCCACACCATGCACGTGGGCTGAGAGCGGCGCGCGGCCCCGTGTGCCGCGGCGACCGGCGCCCCTGGCGCCGCAGTCGTGCAGCTTCTGCGTCTACCTCCCCGGCCCCGGACCGGTGCACGGCCACGTCCAGCAACTCACCCCTCAAGCCGCAATAGCCTGCCTTCCGAGAGGTCCACGGCCCCGGCCCGGACGAACGGGTTGTTGATCTCCTGCGCGGCCCCGGTGCGTTTCGCGGGGAGTTGGCGCGCAATAAAAAAGCCAGCCCTGGACGAGAGGGCTGGCTTGTCATGGGGTCCGCGCTGCCGGCTTAGCGGTCGTTGCGCGCCGGGCGCTTGCCGGCACCGTGGGGTACGAACGGCTTGCCCGCGCCCTGCGGCTTGGCAAACGCGGGCTTGCGGCCAAAGTCTGCGCGGGGTGCTGCAGCGTCACCGCGGCCACCACCATGGCGGCCGGCGTCACCAAACCGGGAGGCTTCGCCAAACCCGCTCTTGCGGCCATAGCCTTCACCGTCGCGGCGGCCGCCGAAGCTGTTGCCACGATCGCCACCGCGCGGTGCGCCATAGCCCTCGCCAGAGCGGGGGGCTGCGCCGCGCGGGCCGCGGTCGGCAAAGCCGCCACGGTCATTGAAGCCGCCACGGTCGCCGAAGCTGCCACGTGGGTCACGGTCGCCATAGCCACCACGATCACCAAAGCCGCGCTCGCTGCCGCCGCGGCCAAAGCGCTGCTCGCGCGGGCCACGGTGGCCATCACGCCCGCCACGACCGCCGAAGTCTGCGCGGCCGCCTTGCGGGAAGCGCTGGGTAGGCTCCAGGCCCGCGACCACCTCGGCCTTGAACTGCTGGCGGCTGTAGCCCTCGATGTCGAAGATCTTGCGGCGGTCGCGGAACTCGGCAAAGGTCACGGCCAAACCGTCGCGGCCGGCGCGGCCCGTACGGCCGATGCGGTGCGTGTAGTCCTCGGCCTTCATGGGCAGGCCGAAGTTGAAGACGTGGGTGATGGTCGGCACGTCGATGCCGCGTGCGGCCACGTCGGTCGCCACCAGGATCTGCACCTGGCCATTGCGCAGCGCCATCAGGCGGCGGTTGCGCAGGCCCTGGCTCAGGGCGCCGTGCAAAGCCACGGCACTGAAACCTTCCTGCTGCAGGTCATTGGCCAGACCATCGCATTCCACCTGGGTGCTGGCGAACACGATGGCCTGGTCGATGGAAGCATCGCGCAGCCAGTGGTCCAGCAGCTTGCGCTTGTGCTGCGCGTTGTCGGCCCAGTACAGCATCTGCTTGATGTTGGCGTGCTTTTCCTGCGGCGTGTCGATCTGGATCTTCTTCACCGACGCGCCGTTGTCGTGCATCACCCGCATGGCGAGTTGCTGGATGCGCGGCGCGAAGGTGGCGCTGAACATCATGGTCTGCTTGCGCTGGGCGGTGAGCTGGTTGATCTCGGCCAGGTCGTCGGAGAAGCCCAGGTCCAGCATGCGGTCGGCCTCGTCGACCACCAGGAACTGCACCTGGTCCAGCTTGATCTGCTGCGAACGCTGCAGGTCCAGCAGACGGCCCGGCGTCGCCACCACCAGGTTGGCATTCTGCAGCTTGGCGATCTGCAACTGGTAGGGCATGCCACCCACCACGTTGGCGATGCGCAGGCCCTTGCAGTGCTTGACCAGATCGATGGCATCGTGCGCCACCTGTTGCGCCAGTTCGCGCGTGGGGCACAGCACCAGCGCACCGGGCGTCGCCGCCTTGAAGTTGCGCGCCTGCGTGGGGTTCTTACGCTTGGGGCGCTTCGGGGGGGCCTCGCCACGCGCGGCCGCCTCGGCGGCGGCGCGCTCGAAAGCGGCGCGCTCGGCGACTTCGGCCTCGGCCTGTTGGCGGATCAGCGTGTGCAGCACGGGCAGCAGGAAGGCCGCAGTCTTGCCGCTGCCAGTCTGGCTGGAGACCATCAGATCGATGAAGCTCGCGTCATCGCCCGAGCCCATGGCCAAGGGAATCGCGCGAGTCTGCACCTGCGTGGGCTCGGTGTAGCCGAGGTCGGCCACAGCCTGCACCAGTTCGGGCGCAAGGCCCAGTTCGATGAAGCCGGCGAGCAGAGCGGGCGCGGTGGTGGTAGGAGAAACAGGCGCCTCAATCGAAGCGGCCATAGGGGATTGGGCAGGCGCGATCTCGCCCTGCACGTGCATGGTGTCTGTCATGTCGTATGTATGAAGCGCGCGGGTGCAACCCGCGGCGGCTTCGTCAGTGGTTCATCAAAACATCAACCATCCAACGAAACCTGCACCAGCAGTGAGAGCTGGGCGGGTGGGTCATTGACGCAGGCACTGGAACGCTGGAAACCGTTCAAGGCCCGCAACCCATTGTGAGAAGGGAGATGCGCAAGGGCTGCGCGATGCGGCCAAACCTTCAGTCGGGTTTGGGAGTCGTTTTCACGCAAGTCTGCAATTGTCGCACGATTCGGGTTTTCCCGCAAACGGGGATCAAACGGCCAGCAGATGCGTGCGGTAGTGCAGTAGTTCATCGATGGACTCGTGCACATCGGCCAGGGCCGTGTGGCGCTGCGCCTTCTTGAACGAGCTGTAGGCCTCGGGCTTCCAGCGCTTGGCCAGCTCCTTCAGCGTGCTCACGTCCACATTGCGGTAGTGGAAGAACGCCTCCAGCTTGGGCATGTACTTCACCAGGAAGCGCCGGTCCTGCCCAATGCTGTTGCCGCACATCGGCACCACGCCCTTGGGTACATAGCGCGACAGGAAGGCGAGCAGCTCGCGCTCGGCATCGGCCTCGGTGACCGTGGAGGCCCGCACCTTGTCGATGAGGCCGCTGCGGCCATGCGTGCCCTTGTTCCAGGCGTCCATGCCGTCCAGCACCGCGTCCGCCTGGTGAATGGCGAAGACCGGCCCTTCGACGCGCAGCGTGAGGTCGGCACTGGTGACGACCACGGCGATCTCCAGCAGGCGTTCGGTTTCGGGGTTGAGGCCGCTCATTTCACAGTCCAGCCAGACGAGGTTCTGGTCGGATTTGGCAAGCGCGGGAGCAGTAGGGTTGGCAGTGTCAGACATGCCGGGAATTGTCGCCGATGGCCTAAACTCGCGCGCAGATGCAGCCTCCTTCCGCCTCCCTCCTCTCGCCATCTCACCTGACCACACTGGTGTTCGCCGGACTGCTGCTCGCAGGCCTTGCCTTGCGCCTGTGGCTGGCCACACGCCAGATCCGCCACGTGGCGCAGCACCGCGGCGCCGTGCCCACAGCCTTCGCCCACCGCATTCCGCTCGCCGCGCACCAAAAGGCGGCCGACTACACCATTGCCAAGGCGCGCTTCGGCCTGCTGGAAATGGCGCTGGCTACCGCCGTGGTGCTGGGCTGGACGCTGCTGGGTGGGCTGGATGCGCTGAACCAGGCGCTGCTGTCCTGGCTGGGCGGTGGCATGCTGCAGCAGTTGGCGCTGCTGGCCTGCTTCGTGCTCATCGGGGGTGCCATCGACCTGCCCGTCGCGCTGTACCAGACCTTCGTGATCGAACAGCGCTTCGGCTTCAACCAGATGACCCCGCGCCTGTGGCTGGCCGACCTGCTCAAGTCCACGCTGCTGGGCGCGGTGATCGGCCTGCCGATCGCGGCGCTGATCCTGTGGCTCATGGGCGCCGCCGGACCGCTGTGGTGGCTGTGGGCCTGGGGCACGTGGATGGGCTTCAATCTGCTGCTGATGGTGGTCTTCCCGCTGTTCATCGCGCCGCTGTTCAACAAGTTCCAGCCACTGGAGGACGAATCGCTCAAGGCGCGCGTCACCGCGCTGATGCAGCGCTGCGGCTTCGCAGCCAAGGGCCTGTTCGTGATGGACGGCAGCCGCCGCAGCGCGCACGCCAACGCCTATTTCACCGGCGTGGGCAAGGCCAAGCGCGTGGTGTTCTACGACACGCTGCTCAAACAGCTGTCGCCCGGCGAAGTGGAAGCCGTGCTCGCGCACGAACTGGGCCACTTCAAGCACAAGCACATCACGCGGCGCCTGGTCGGCATGTTCGCCATCAGCCTGGCGGGCTTTGCGTTGCTGGGCTGGCTGTCCACGCGCACGTGGTTCTACACGGGCCTGGGCGTGCAACCCAACCTGATGCTGCCGGGCGTGCCCGGCGCCGCGCCCAACGACGCGCTGGCGCTGCTGCTGTTCCTGCTTGCAGCGCCCGTGTTCACGCTGTTCGTCACGCCCGTACTGGCGCAGCTCTCGCGGCGCCATGAGTTTCAGGCCGATGCCTACGCCGCGGCCCAGAGCAGCGGCGGCGACCTGGCGTCCGCCCTGCTCAAGCTCTACGAAGACAACGCCTCCACGCTCACGCCCGATCCGGTGTTTGCGAAGTTCTACTACTCCCACCCTCCCGCCACGGAGCGCCTGGCGCGTCTGCCCGTGGCCTTGCAGCCATGAATTCGATGTTCCCCAAGAAAGACTGGTCCACACAAACCAGGCGCGCGCTGAAAGCTCCTGAAATAGTAGCAAAACTGGTCGATCTGCCGGGCTGGCAACTGTCCGGCGACGGCGCCGATGTCGCCATCGAGAAGACCTACCGCTTCGCCAATTACCACGAGACCATGGCCTTCGTGAATGCCGTGGCCTTCATTGCCCATGCGCAGGACCACCACCCCGATCTATCGGTGCACTACGGCCGCTGCGTGGTGCGCCTGAATACGCATGATGTGGCCGGCATTTCGGCGACCGACATCGATTGCGCGACGCGCATCGATGCACTGCTCGCACCCTGAGCCCATGGCCCAAGCCCCTGCGCGCCTTGAAGGCCTGGTGGTCGCCAGCCACGGCCGCCATTGCGTGGTGGAGAGCGCGGGCGGCGAGCGCCGCATCTGCCATCCGCGCGGCAAGAAGAGCCAGGCCGTGGTGGGCGACCGCGTGCTGTGGCAGCCCGCCGCGCCCGGCCAGGGCCGCGGCCATGGCGACGAGGGCACCATCGAAAAGGTGCTGGAACGGCGCAACCTGCTGTACCGCCAGGACGAGGTGCGCACCAAGTCGTTCGCCGCCAATTTGGACCAGGTGCTGATCCTGATCGCGGCCGAGCCTGTGTTCTCCGAAAGCCAACTCGCGCGCGCCCTCATCGCCGCGGAAGCGGCGCGCATCACGCCGTTGATCGCGCTCAACAAGAGCGACCTGGTCGAGCCGTTCGCGCGCGCCTGGGAGCGCCTGTGGCCCTACCGCCACATGGGGGGCGAGCAGGACACGCAGCACCACTACCGCGTGCTGCCGCTGTCGCTCAGCGAATCGGGGGCGGTGGACCGCGACATGCTGATGCACCTGCTGGCCGGCAAGACCACGCTGGTGCTGGGCCCCTCGGGCGCCGGCAAGAGCACGCTGGTCAACCTGCTGGTGCCCGGCGCCTCGGCACAGACGGGCGAGATCTCGCAGGCCCTCAATTCGGGCCGCCACACCACCACCACCACCACGCTGTACTGGATCGACCCGCAGCGCACTACGGCGCTCATCGATTCGCCCGGCTTTCAGGAATTTGGATTGCGCCACCTCGCGCCCACCGATCTGGCGCGCTACATGCCCGACATCGCAGCCCATGCCGAGGGTTGTCGCTTCTACAACTGCACCCACCTGCACGAGCCCGGGTGCGCGGTGCAGGCCCAGGTGCGCGACGAACAAGACGCGCAGGCCATCAGCCCCCAGCGCTACCGCATCTACGGCGAGTTGTTCGCGGAGTTGAGCGAGAGCCCCTACTGAGTTTGAAGCAAAAAGTGGCTTTTGCGCTTATCCAGCAAGCGCTGACAGCTATTAAATAAGGAGCATCACCCCAGCAACCGTGCGAAGGTGAGCAAGGCCAGCAGCAGCATCCACACCACGACCGAGCGCCACACCAGCCCCACCACGCTGCGCAGGTGGCCTACTTCGGGCTCGCGGCCAGGAGTACTGTCGCTGTCGCCAATGTCGGCGTCCACCTCGAAGCCCGGCTGCACCTGCGCACCTGCGCGGCTGCGCAGCGCCTCGCCGCCCAGGCGCACATTGATGGCCCCGGCGGTTGCCGCCAGCACCACGCCATCGTTGTCGTTGGGGAAGCGCTGTGCGTGGAAGCGCCAGCCCTCGATGGCCTCCTCGAAGCTGCCCACCACGGCAAAAGACAACGCCGTCAGCCGTGCGGGAAGCCAGTCGATCACCGTCCATGCCTGGGCCGCGGCCTGCTGCAGCGACTCGCTGGGCGGCTGCGTCGCCTCGCGCGCACGCGCGCCCCAGTAGCGCGACACGAACTCCGCCAGGCGGTAGAGCACCGCCCCGGTCGGGCCCAACCCCAGCGCCGCAAGGATGGAGAACCACGCCAGCACGCCAAACACATGACGGTGCGCCGCAATCACCGAGTACTCGATCACGTGGCGCACGATCTCGCTGCGTGGCAGCTCGCTCACCTCCACCTGCTTCCACTGCGCCAGACGCGCCCGCGCATCGGCCGCGTCGCCCTCCTCCAGCGCGTCGCGCATCCCCGTGAAATGGTGGCTGAACTGGCGAAAACCCAGCGTCACGTAGAGCACGGCCACGTTCCAGACCAGGGCGAACGGCCACCCCAGCCAGTGCAGCAGCGCCAGGTGCACCGCCAACACCACCAGCGGTGGCACCAGCACGGCCAGTCCCCAGGCCACCCAGCCGTGGTGCGACTGCCCCGCATCGAAGTTGCGGTTCACCGACACCGCCCAGGCACGCAGTCCTGCATGGATGGGGTTGCTGCGCGCGAGCGGTCTCGCCTGCTCGATCAGCAATGCGAACAGGATGGCAAAGAAACTCATGCAGCAATCATACTGGCGCTTGTTACAAGGCCCAACACCACGGGCGACAGCGCGGCAGCCTCGCTGCGGCGCCCCCTTCAGGCCATCATGAAACGGTAGAAGTTGCGCAGCATGCCAGCCGTGGCACCCCAGATGTAGCGCGTCGTCGCGCCGTCCTGGTAGGGCATGGCGAACCATTCGCGCTGCGCGCCTTGCCACTGCAGCCGGTGACGCTCGTGGTGCGCGGGGTTGAGCAGGAAGTCCAGCGGCACCTCGAACACGTCGGCCACCTCGTACGGGTTAGGCTGGAGCGCGAAGCCCGGCCGCACCAGCGCGACCACTGGCGTGACGAGGAACGAGGTGCCCGTCACATACATCGACAGGTTGCCCAGCACCTCGACCCAGTGCGGCTCCAGGCCTACCTCCTCCTGCGCCTCGCGCAGCGCGGTGGCGGCGGCATCGCGGTCTTCGGGATCGGTGCGCCCCCCCGGAAAGGCCACCTGGCCGGAATGCGTGGACAGGTGCGCCGTGCGCTCGGTGAGCAATACCGTGGGCCGATCGCGCAGCACGATGGGCACGAGGACGGCGGCGTGCGCGGGCTCGCGTTCCGCGAACTTCTTCTCGCGCTGCACCTCAGGGGTCCAGGGCGGCGGCGCGGCAAAGCGCAGGCGCAGTGCCTCCGGCGTCTGTGCATGCGGGGGCACGGCGGGTAAATGGTCGTCCACCCCTACGAGCGGCACGGTGCGCGGATCGAAGTGAGGCAGCGAGGACAGCGAAGGCAGGGCCGCCGCAGAGGACGCGCCGACAGGACGATGAGAACTCACGGGGGTTCAAAAAGAAAAAACCGCTACAGGCTTTCGCACTGTAGCGGTTTCGAGTCGCGCGGGAAGCGCAGCCGTATTTATGCGGCCACTGCAGCTGCCTTGACGCGCGAAGGCAGCTTTTCCTTGATACGCGCCGACTTGCCGCTGCGCTCGCGCAGGTAGTACAGCTTGGCGCGGCGCACGTCGCCGCGGCGCTTCACTTCGATGCTGGCGATCAGCGGGCTGTAGGTCTGGAACGTGCGCTCCACGCCTTCGCCGCTGGAGATCTTGCGCACGGTGAAGCCGCTGTTCAGGCCACGGTTGCGCTTGGCGATCACGACGCCTTCGTAGGCTTGCACGCGCTTGCGGGTGCCTTCCACCACGTTCACGTTCACGATGACGGTATCGCCAGGCGCGAACGAGGGAATGGTCTTGTTCAAGCGGGCGATTTCTTCCTGCTCGAGGATCTGGATCAGGTTCATGGTTGGTTTCCGACGATCATGTCCGCGCCAGGATTGGCAGGGCGCCCCTATTGGCGCCTTTGTGGCTATGGTTCAGGCCCACAGCGGCCGGCCAGAGGATCGAGAACAGGCGATTATAGCAAGCTTGCGTTTTGCGCCAAGAGGGCCTCGTCCGCGCGCGTGAGCTGCCCGCGCTCGCGCGCGGCCTGCAGCAGGTCCGGGCGGTGGCGCGCGGTGATGAGCAGGCGCTGATCGCGCCGCCAGCGCTCGATTTGCGCATGGTGGCCAGACAGCAGCGGCGCGGGCACGGCGCGGCCGGCCCATTCCTCGGGGCGCGTGTAGTGCGGACAGTCCAGCAGCCCGTCCAGCGCGGGGTTGAAGCTGTCGAGCTGGTGGCTGCCCTCGTCGTGCAACACGCCCGGCTGCAGGCGCGCCACGGCGTCCAGCAGCGCCATGGCCGCGATCTCGCCGCCCGAAAGCACGAAGTCGCCCAGGCTGATCTGCGCATCCACATAGGCGTCGATGAAACGCTGGTCCACGCCCTCGTAGCGTCCGCACAGCAAGATGGCACCCGCGCCAGCGGACCAGTCCTGCACCGCGGCATGGTCCAGCCGGCGGCCAATGGGGGAGAACAGCACCAGGGGCGCCCGCGCCTGCTCGGCCTCGGCGCGATCGGCGCGGATGGCGGCCAGGCAGCGCGCCAGCGGCTCGGCCAGCATGACCATGCCGGGGCCGCCGCCAAAGGGCCGGTCATCCACGCGGCGGTAGTTGCCCTCCGCATGGTCGCGCGGGTTCCACAGCCGCACCTCTACCTGGCCCGACGCGTAGGCGCGCCGCGTCACGCCGCTGGCAAGAAACGGCTCGAACAGCTCGGGAAACAGGGTGATGACATCGAAACGCATGGCACGCGGACAACCGCCTCAATAGTCGGGTTGCCAGTCCACGGTGATGCAGCGCCCCGCCAGGTCCACTTTGTCCACATAGGCCGACACAAAGGGAATCATGCGCTCGTGCGGCTTGCCTTCGTGCTCGTAGGCTAGCACCAGCGTGGTCTGCGGCCCCGTGGGCAGCAGGTCGCGCACGGTGCCCAGCGCCACGCCCTCGCGGTTGACCACAGGCAGGCCGATCAGGTCCACCCAGTAGTACTCGTCATCGCCCGCCACCGGGAAGTTGGCGCGGGGCACGAAGATGCGCGCGCCGCGCAGCGCCTCTGCTGCGTCACGGTCGTCCACACCCTGCGCCCAGGCGACCACGGAGTCCGAATGCGTGCGCGCCTGCCGGATGGGCAGCAGCACGGTGCCGGTGAAAAAACTCTTGGCGCCCTTTTCCGCCGGCTGCAACAGCCAGGACTTGGCGGCGAGCAGGGCCTCGGGGTTGCTGCTGTAGGGCAGGACCTTGAACCACCCTTTCACGCCCCAGGCATCGGTGATGCGGCCCACCTCCACGGCGTCGGAGGGCAGTTCGGCGGTTTCCAGGACAGGCAGCTGGGGCATGGCGGCGGGATGCGAGGGTGAGGCAAAGAAAAAAGGCGGGGTCCGTCAGTTGCACCAACGGAGCCCGCCCTTTTCGGGAGTGCGAACGATCAGGCGGCCTTCTGGGCGGCTTGCTTGATCAGACGGTCCACGGTGGGAGAGGGTTGTGCGCCCACGCCCTTCCAGTACGTCAGGCGGTCCTGGGCGATGCGCAGGCCTTCTTCGCCTTCCTTGGCGGAAGGGTTGTAGAAGCCCAGCCGCTCGATGAAGCGGCCGTCGCGGCGCACGCGCTTGTCGGCAACGACGATGTTGAAGAACGGACGGCCCTTGGAGCCGCCGCGGGAGAGTCGAATCACGACCATAATGAATCCTTCGGGTGGTTACACAGCAGTGGCTGCGCTCTGTTTTGCGGCGTTTGAGACACGCGACTTGGCCACCCGGCCAGCGACACGCTGCAAAGTCCGCGATTATATCCACAACACAGAAAAGATGCCCCTCATCCGCGCCAGCCGGGACGAAGACGTCGCCGCCATCACCGCCATCTACACCCACCACGTGCTGCACGGCACGGGCACCTTCGAGATCGACCCGCCCACGGCGCTGGACATGGCGGCGCGTCGCGCGGATGTGCTGGCCAAGGGCCTGCCCTATCTGGTGGCCGAAGAAGCAGGCCAGGTCCTGGGCTTTGCCTACTGCAACTGGTTCAAGCCCCGCCCTGCCTACCGTTTCTCAGCCGAGGATTCGATCTATGTCGCCGACGCGGCGCGCGGCCGGGGCCTGGGACGGCAGTTGCTGGAGGCCCTCGCCGTGCAGGCCGAGGCCGCCGGCGTTCGCAAGCTGCTGGCAGTGATCGGCGACTCGGCCAATGCGGGTTCCATCGGCGTGCACCGGGCCGCAGGTTTCACCGACGTGGGCGTGATGCGCTCCGTGGGCTGGAAGTTCGGCGCCTGGCGCGACATCGTGCTCATGGAAAAGCCCCTGGGCGCGGGCGATACCACCGCCCCCGAATGAAGGCGCGCCAATAATCGCGGCCATGAAGAACAAGACTGTTGCCGCGTGGCTGGCGTTCCTGGGCGGCCCGCTGGGGTTGCACCGCTTTTACCTGTACGGACTGGGCGACTGGATCGGCTGGCTGCTGCCGATCCCCACGGCCCTGGGCGTGTACGGCATCCAGCGCGTGCAGCAATGGGGGCAGGACGACCAACTGAGCTGGATGCTGATTCCACTGCTGGGATTCACTATCGCAGGCTGCGCACTGCGCGCGATTCTCTACGGTCTGATGACGCCCGAGCGGTGGAACGCGCGCTTCAACCCCGCTGCGGCGCCCGACGCCGCGCCGGGGCGGACGCACTGGTTCACGGTGTTTGCCATTGCGACCTCGCTGCTGGTGGGCACGGCCGTGCTGATGGCCAGCATTGCCTTCAGCTTCCAGCGCTACTTTGAATACCAGATCGAGGAAGCGCGCAAGATTTCACAATGAAATCAGGCTCTAGCGCTTGATGGACAAGCGCGAGCAGCTACTCAAACGATAGCAAAATCACTCCAGCCTGGCAGATCGCGGGCGCCGCGCACTGCGGCATAAAACTGGCGTCCACCGGCTCCGCCGCCCCCGCAAAGGTCGTCAATAGAGCTGCAGGCTCACCCAATAGGCGATCGCCGCCACGAAGGCGCTGGCGGGGATGGTCAGGATCCACGCCCAGACGATGTTGCCGGCCACGCCCCAGCGCACGGCGCTGGCGCGCTGGGTGGAACCCACGCCCACGATCGCGCCCGTGATGGTGTGGGTGGTGGACACGGGGATGCCCAGCGCAGTGGCGATGAACAGCGTCATCGCGCCACCGGTCTCGGCGCAGAAGCCCCCCACGGGCTTGAGCTTGGTGATTTTCTGGCCCATGGTCTTCACGATGCGCCAGCCGCCGAACATGGTGCCCATGCCGATGGCCGCGTAGCACGAGATGATGACCCACATGGGGGGCGAGGCATCGCCCGCCGAGGCGTAGCCCGTGGCGATCAGCAGCAGCCAGATGATGCCGATGGTCTTTTGCGCATCGTTGCCGCCGTGGCCCAGGCTGTAGGCTCCGGCGGAGACGAGCTGAAGCCGGCGGAACCACTTGTCCACGCGGTTCGGACTGGTGCGACGGAAGACCCAGGCCACGATCAGCATCATCAACGAGCCCAGCAGGAAACCCAGCATGGGTGACACGAAGATAAAGGCCACGGTCTTGAAGATGCCGCTGGCCACCAGTGCGCCCGCGCCGGTCTTGGCGATCACAGCGCCCACGATGCCGCCGATCAGTGCATGCGATGAGCTGCTGGGGATGCCGTAGTACCAGGTGATGACGTTCCAGGTGATGGCCCCCACCAGCGCGCCGAAGATCACGTGGGTGTCCACCACGCTCGGATCCACGATGCCCTTGCCGATGGTGGCCGCCACGCTCAGGTGGAACACGAAGATGGCGACGAAGTTGAAGAAGGCCGCGAAGACCACGGCCTGCGTGGGCTTGAGCACGCCCGTGGAGACCACGGTGGCAATGGAGTTGGCGGCGTCGTGGAACCCGTTCATGAAGTCGAACACGATGGCGAGCGCCACGAGCACGACCACGATCCACAGGGCGGTTTGTACTGTTTCCATGCTGGGAATGAGGGTGCGAGCCCTGCCAGGGATGCGAAGCGCAGGCCTGCGGCCGCGCCTCAGGAGTTCTCGAGGATGATGCCCTCGATGAGGTTGGCCACGTCTTCGCAGCGGTCGGTGATGGTCTCCAGCAGCTCGTAGATGGCCTTGAGCTTGATGACCTCGCGCACGTCCGGCTCCTCGCGGAACAGCTTGCTCATGGCGCTGCGCAGCACGCGGTCGGCGTCGCCCTCCAGGCGGTCGATTTCCTCGCAGGTCTTGAGCGCGGCCTCGGCCACGGCCGGATCGGCAATGCGCGACAGCAGCTTCACCGCGTCCTGCACGCGCTCGCAGCACTTGAGGCTGAGGTCCGTCAGGCGGGTGATCTCGTCCGTCATGTGGTGGATGTCGTACAGCGCCATGGTCTCGGCCGAGTCCTGGATCAGGTCGGCCACGTCGTCCATGGTGTTGATCAGCGAGTGGATCTGCTCACGGTCAATGGGCGTGATGAAGGTCTTGTGCAGCGTGCGGTTGACCTCGTGCGTCACGCGGTCGGCGGCGCGCTCGGCGTTGTCCACGTCCTGGTTGTACTGGTCGCGCAGGTGGGTGTCGCTGTAGTTCGCCACCAGTTGCGAGAACGCCCGCGCGGCCTCGACGATGCGGTCTGCATGCTGGTTGAACATCTCGAAAAAATTGCCCTCGCGGGGCAACAGCTTTCCAAACAACATGCCGACTCCTGATCGAACCTTCTGGCGGTATATGTGACGCAGAGATGACCAAGACGTGACAAATCTGCGAAAACCGCGAGTTTAACCGGCGCTAGACAGCGCCCGGCGCACCAGGTCAAAGCGGATGCGCAGAGACCCGCGCCCCCGGCAGGGCCAGCGCGGCTCGGCTCCTACGCGCTGCGGNAACAGGTATTCGAACAGGGCGATGCCCCAGCTCACCAGCGCCGCCACGTACCACGGGGCGGTGGCCAGGTTCTTCAGGTGGCCGTACCAGGCCATGGTCATGAAGATGTTGCTGGCAACCAGCAGCAGGATGGTCTGGAGGGGGATGGGCAGGGATTGCAGGGCGTGCATGGCGCGGCGGATTTTACAAGCCAAATCACACTCTAGCGCATATCCATCAAGCGCTGGTAGCTATAAAAAACAAAGCACCGCCGCAGCGGTGCCTGTTCCAGCGGCCGCCCTTTCACTCACCCAGGTAGGCGGCGCGCACGCGCGGATCGCTGAGCAGATCCCGTCCCCCGCCGGCCATGGTGATCAAGCCCGACTCCATCACGTAGCCGCGGTCGGCAATCGCCAGCGCGCGGCTGGCGTTCTGCTCCACCAGCACGATGGTCACGCCCAGGGCATACACGTCGCGCACCACTTCGAAGATCTTGTCCACCATGATGGGCGACAGGCCCATGGAGGGCTCGTCCAGCAGCAGCACCTTGGGCTGGCTCATCAGCGCGCGGCCCATGGCCAGCATCTGCTGCTCGCCACCGGACATGGTGCCCGCCAGCTGGTCCTTGCGCTCGCGCAGGCGCGGGAAGATGGTGAACATCTTTTCGATGTCGGCGGCAATGCCCGCCTTGTCGTCGCGCGTGTAGGCGCCCATGAGCAGGTTCTCGGTGATGGTCATGCGCGCGAACACGCCGCGCCCCTCGGGCACCATCACCAGCCCCTGCTTGACCAGGTCCCACGCGCCCTTGCCCTTGATGCTCTGGCCCAGGTACTCGATGTCGCCATTGTTCATGCCCAGTGTGCCGGTGATGGCCTTCATGGTGGTGGTCTTGCCCGCCCCGTTGGAGCCGATCAATGTGACCAGCTCGCCCTCGCGCACCTCGAAGTCCACCCCCTTGACGGCCTGGATGCCGCCGTAGGCCACCTTCAGGCCCTTGACCTGCAATAGAACTTTGTTGGATTTTTCGGCCATGTCTTGCGTCCTTCAGTGCCCGCCGGTGCCCAGATAGGCCTCGATCACTTTTTCGTTCTTCTGCACGTCGGCAGGGGTTCCCTCGGCAATCTGCTTGCCGTAGTCCAGCACCGTGACACGGTCGCACAGGCCCATGACCAGCTTCACGTCGTGCTCGATGAGCAAGATGGTGCGGTTGTCGTTGCGGATGCGGTCGATCAGCTCGCGCAGTTGCACCTTCTCGGTGGCGTTCATGCCGGCGGCGGGTTCGTCCAGCGCGATCAGTTGCGGATCGGTGGCCAGGGCGCGCGCGATCTCCAGGCGGCGCTGGTCGCCGTACGACAGCGTGCGCGCCTTGAAATCGGCGTACTTGCCGATACCCACGTAGTCCAGCAGCTCCTGCGCGCGCTTGGCGATGGCCGCCTCCTCCTCCTTGAAGCTCTTGGTGCGGAAGATGGCCCCGAAGAGCCCGGAATGCGTGCGGATGTGCCGCCCCACCATCACGTTCTCCAGCGCCGTCATGTCGGCGAACAACCGGATGTTCTGGAAGGTGCGCGCAATGCCCGCCTTGGCCACCAGGTGCACGGCGCGGGGCTCGTAGGGCTGGCCCGCCAGTTCGAAACTGCCCGCATCGGGCGTGTACAGGCCGGTGATGACGTTGAAGAACGTCGTCTTGCCCGCGCCGTTGGGGCCGATCAGGCCATAGACCTGGCCTCGCCGGATGGTGATGCCCACGTCGGACAGCGCCTGCAGGCCGCCAAACCGCTTGGAGATGCCCGCGACCTTCAGCACCACTTCTTTCGATGTATCTGCCATGTTGTTGCTCTACCGGTGGTGTCAGGACTTCTGCGCAAGGCTCTTGCCATGCTCGGGCGCGGGCCACAGGCCCCGCGGGCGCAGCAGCATCACGATGATCATGGCCAAGGCGATCAACAGTTGGCGCAGGATGGACGAGTCCAGCCGCCCGTCGGTCATCGCCTGCAGCGGGCCGGCCACATAGCGCAGCACCTCGGGCAGCGCGGACAGCAGCACGGCACCCAGGATCACGCCGGGAATGTGGCCGATGCCGCCCAGCACCACCATGGCAACGATCATCACCGACTCCATCAGGCTGAACGACTCGGGCGAGACGAAGCCCTGGAACGCGGCGAACATGGCGCCGGCCACGCCGCCGAACGAAGCGCCCATGCCGAAGGCCAGCAGCTTCATGTTGCGCGTGTTGATGCCCATCGCCTTGGCGGCGATCTCATCTTCGCGGATGGCCATCCACGCGCGCCCGATGCGCGAATCCTGCAGGCGATAGCACACCAAAATGGTGACCAGCACCAGGAACAGGAACAGGTAGTAGTACAGCGTGACGGAGTTGATGTCGTAGCCGAACAGCTCCAGCCGCTTGCCCAGGTCCAGCCCGAAGATCTTCACCGAATCGATCTGCCCCAGGCCCTTGGGGCCGTTGGTGATGTTGACCGGGTGGTCCAGGTTGTTCATGAAGATGCGGATGATTTCGCCAAAGCCCAGCGTCACGATGGCCAGGTAGTCGCCGCGCAGCTTGAGCACCGGTATGCCCAGCAGCACGCCGGTGCACGCCGCCAGCACCAGGGCTAGCGGGATCACCATCCACAGCGACATGTGCAGCCCGTCGGGGAAATTGGCGGCAAACCAGGCGAAGTTCTCCGTCAGGTGCGGCGAGGCCAGCAGGCCGAACATGTAGGCGCCCACGGCATAGAACGCCACGTAGCCCAGGTCGAGCAGGCCAGCGTAGCCCACCACGATGTTCAGGCCCAGCGCCAGCATCACGTACAGCAGGGCCAAATCGGCGATGCGCACCCATGCGTTGCCGAAGTACTGCAGCACCAGAGGCAGAACCAGCAGCGCAATGCCGCCCAGGATCCATTGGATCTTGTGGTTTTTCATGGTCGTTGGCTCCTCAGGCGCGGTCGGCCACACGCTCACCCAGCAGGCCCGAGGGGCGCAGCGTCAGGATGATGATGAGCACGATAAAGGCGAAGATGTCGGTGTAGTGGCTGCCCAGCACGCCCCCGGTGAGGGTGCCGATGTAGCCGGAGCCGATGGCCTCGATGAGCCCCAGCAGAAGTCCGCCCACCACGGCGCCAGCCAGGTTGCCGATGCCGCCGAACACCGCCGCGGTGAACGCCTTCAGCCCCGGCAAGAAGCCCATGGTGTGCTGCGCCGTGCCGTAGTTGGAGGCCCACATGATGCCGGCGATGGCGGCCAGCACCGCGCCGATGATGAAGGTGGCCGAGATCACCATGTCGGGCTTCACGCCCATGAGCGCGGCCACGCGCGGGTTCTCTGCCGTGGCGCGCATGGCGCGGCCCAGCCGTGTGTAGTTGACCAGGTAGACCATGGAAGCCAGCGCCACCACCGTCACGCCCAGGATCAGCACCTGGGTGGTGGTGATCACCGCGCCGCCCACTTGGAACGGCTGGGTGGGCAGCAGCGTGGGGTACGGTTTGTAGTTAGGCTTCCAGATGATCATCGCCAGCGTCTGCAGCAGGATCGACATGCCGATGGCGGTGATCAAGGGGGCCAGGCGCGGGCTGTTGCGCAGCGGCCGGTAGGCGACTTTTTCGATGGTGAAATTGAGTACCGCCGCCACCACGCAGGCGATCAGCGTGGCCAGCAGCAGAATGAGCCAGCCGGGCGCGCCCGGCATGGCCTCCTGCATGAGGCCGATGCAGCTCCAACTGGTCAGCGCGCCGACCATGAGCACTTCCCCGTGCGCGAAGTTGATGAGCTGGATGATGCCGTACACCATGGTGTAGCCCAAGGCTATCAAGGCGTACATGCTGCCCAGAACCAGACCATTGATGATCTGCTGCAGCAAGATGTCCATATGTTGAGTCCTTTGTATCGACTATTGACGTGCACACCAGCCAAGCACCGCGAATCGATGCAGCCTTGTGGGCCCGTTCGCCATCTAGCAAAAAACCCGCCAGGCAAGGGTCTGCGCGGGTTTGTGAAGAAATTGCAGTCAGAGGAAACACGCCGTCCCTACCACGTTTGGACGGGGTTTTCCCTTGATTGGAGGGCCCATCAGGCGGGTGCCGCGCGCATTAGGAATATTGATGATTGCGACGCGATCAGGGAATGCGCTTATTCCCAATGGTCATGGATTGGGCTGAACAATGCCGTGCAACGGGACCGTGGTCGGCCCGCCGCTAGCCCCTCACACAGCCACTCGAAGCCTAGGCGTCTGGGGGCATGGCGTCGGGGCCACCCTGCGCGGCCGCATTGCGCGCGCGCAGTTCATCGAGCTTTTGGCCGATCTTTATCTCCAGCCCGCGCGGCACCGGTGCGTAAAAGCCCGGCGGATCCATGCCATCGGGCAGGTAGTTCTCGCCCGCGGCAAAGCCGCCCTCTTCGTCGTGCGCGTAGCGATAGTCCTTGCCGTAGTCCAACTGCTTCATGAGTTGGGTGGGCGCATTGCGCAGGTGCAGCGGCACGGGGCGCGTGCCGTCCTGCTTCACGAAGGCGCGGGCCTTGTTGTAGGCCATGTAGCCCGCATTGCTCTTGGGCGCCACGGCGAGGTAGATGACGGCCTGCGCCAGCGCGAGCTCGCCCTCAGGGCTGCCCAGGCGTTCGTAGGTCTGCGCAGCGTCGTGCGCGATCTGCATGGCGCGCGGATCGGCCAGACCGATGTCCTCCCAGGCCATGCGCACGATGCGCCGCGCCATGTAGCGGGGGTCCGCCCCGCCGTCGAGCATGCGCACCAGCCAGTACAGCGCAGCATCGGGATCGGAGCCGCGCACCGACTTGTGCAGCGCGCTGATGGTGTCGTAGAACTGTTCGCCACCCTTGTCGTAGCGGCGCATGCGCTCGCCCAGCACCTGCAGCAGCCAGGCGTCTTCAATGCGCTCGATGCCCGCCTGGCTTGCGGTGACCTCCAGGGTTTCCAGCGTGTTAAGCAGGCGCCTCGCATCCCCGTCGGCATAGGCGATGAGGCGCTCCAGCGCTGCATTTTCAATAGCTGGGAGCGCTTGCAGCGCCTGGGCCTTGGCCACAATTTGCTTCAAGTCGTCGCTGCCCAGAGGCTGCAGCACATAGACCGCGGCACGCGACAGCAGGGCCGAGTTGACCTCGAACGAAGGGTTCTCGGTGGTCGCCCCCACGAAAGTGAACAGGCCGCTTTCCACATGCGGCAAGAACGCGTCCTGCTGGCTCTTGTTGAAGCGGTGCACCTCGTCCACGAAGACGATGGTGCGCTGCTGCATCAGCCCGTCGCGTGCGCTCTCGGCCAGCTGCACGGCATCGCGGATGTCCTTCACGCCGCCCAGCACGGCGCTGATGCTGATGAACTGCGCATCGAACGCCTCGGCCATCAGGCGCGCAATCGTGGTCTTGCCCACGCCGGGCGGCCCCCACAGGATGCAGCTGTGCGGGCGGCCCGATTCAAACGCCAGCCGCAGCGGCATGCCCGGCCCCAGCACATGCTGCTGGCCAATGACCTCGGCCAGCGAACGCGGACGCAGGCGTTCGGCCAAGGGCTGGTGGGCAAGCGGGGAAGCGCGACTCATAGCGTATCGAGCGGGCTCAACACCCCGCGCCCGCCCTTGTTCAAGACATGGGTGTAGATCATGGTGGTACTCACATCCTTGTGACCCAGCAACTCCTGCACGGTGCGGATGTCGTAACCTGCCTGCAGCATGTGGGTGGCAAAAGAATGCCGCAGCACATGCGGTGTGCAGGGCTTGTCGATGCCCGCGCGGCGCGCTGCCAGCGCCACGGCCTTCTGCACCGACTGCTCCAGCAGGTGATGGCGCCGCTGCACGCCCGAGCGCGGATCCACCGAACGCACCGCGCTGGGGAATACGTACTGCCATCCCCAAGCCGTGGCTGCATTCGCGTACTTCACGGCCAACGCATCAGGCAACCACACGGCACCAAGACCCGCATCCAAGTCCTTGCGGTGCAGCGCACGGGCGCGCTCCATCTGCTCGCGCAACGGTGTGATCAGATTCTCGGGCAGGACGGTCACACGATCCTTGTTCCCCTTGCCTTCGCGCACGATCAGTTCACGCCGTTCGAACTCCACATCCTTCACGCGCAGGCGCAGTGCCTCCAGAATGCGCATCCCCGTGCCGTACAGCAGCGAGGCAACCAGCCACTGCGTGCCCTGCAGGTGCATCAGCAGCTCGCGCACCTCGCGCTGTGTCAACACCACCGGCAGGCGGCGCGCCTTGCGGGCCGAAACAATCTCATCCAGCCAGGGCAAGTCGTGCTGCAGCACCTCTTTGTAGAGAAACAAAATGGCGGCCTTGGCTTGGTTCTGCGTAGAGGCGGACACATTGCGCTCAACAGCCAGGTGGGTCAGAAAAGCGGTGACCTCCGGCGCCCCCATCTCGCGCGGATGGCGCTTGTCATGGAACAAGATGAAACGGCGCGCCCAATCCACGTAAGCCTGCTCGGTGCGAATGGAATAGTGCAGCACCCGGATGCGCTCGCGCATCGACTCCAGCAGCCGGGGCGGCTGTCGCACGGCGGGTTGGCGTGAAACGGAAGGCGCATCCATCCGTGAAATTTTAGGCGGTCTAAATTACCGCTGCCATGGGCGTTTATGGAGAGGCTTGACAGCCTGCTTGACTTAGGCCGCGGCCGGTCGATAGCATGCAGAGATCTAATTCTAGTTAGTCCCATCACCCGTTTCATGCGCGCAGCCACCCGTTCCAGCGCTCCGCCCTGTTCCAAAGGCTTTCAAGCCTTTTGGGCCCCCAGCGCTTGTGCAGCAAGCGCCACCAGCTATCCTTCTTGCAGCGCTGCGCCGCTTCCGTGGCCCAGCGGTTTTTCGTGGGCCGCGCCCTTCTTCAAGTCAGGGCGCCCCCTTTTGGCCTTCGGGTCTAACTCTGCGGTCAAGCGGACCCGCATTCTGCGGGCCGCTTACCTTGGCCGTTAGGCTCAAATGCGACGAGAAGCGAAAATGGTAGGTGCATTCGTTCTGGCGCTTGGGATTTTTGCCCTCGTGGTAAGTGCCAACCTTCTGCTTGGCGGTGCGGCGCAGAGCGGTGGGCTTAGCTGTAAGTCCATTTGCGGTTTGACTTTATTGGTCACGCAGTTCTTTGGTGCTCGCGCTGGTGGGCTTTTGGGCAGCCTGCTATGGCTATTGGTCGGCATCGTTTTTACTTTCGCCGGATATCGGGTGTTTAGTGGCCGTTAACACACCTAACCCGGCGGTCAAGCGGATCCGCCTACGGCGGCCCGCTTACCTAGTCCGTTAGTCCCCTCACCCGCTTTATGCGCGCGGCCACCTGTTCCAGCGCTCCGCCCTGTTCCAAAGGCTTTGAAGCCTTTTGGGCTTCCAGCGCTTGCCAGCCAAGCGCCACCAGCTATCATGCTTGCAGTGCTGCGCCGCTTCCGTGGCCCAGCGCTTTTTCCTGGGCTGCGCCCTTCTTCAAGGCTGGGCGCTCCCTTTTGGCCTTCGGGTCTAACTCTGCGGTCAAGCGGACCCGCATTCTGCGGGCCGCTTACCTTGGCCGTTAGACTTTTGGGCGGCGCGAATCTTGCTGCCCAAAGGCTTGCATTTACGGAGCAAAAAATGAGCACTCACCGCGTGTATAAGTCCCATGAATTCATGCAGCCAGCCGAGAAAGAACCAATACGGTCTGTTGTTGTTGAATCTTCGCATTCAGTTATCGTGGCTTGGCATGTGGAGCCCGGCCAAACTATTGCGCCACATATTCACCCCGACGGACAAGATACATGGACCATCCTTTCAGGGGAAGGTCAATATCAAATTGACGAGCAAGGCAACACCGTTGCAATTGTTCCGGGGGATATCGTAGTTGCAAACAAAGGGCAGGTGCACGGTGTTCTTTGCACCAGCGTTGGCCCACTTCGGTTCATTTCAGTGGTTGCGCCTTTGGATGCTGGTTATGAACCGCTATCAGCAAAAACATAGGGGATATCAAGTGCAACAAGCTGCCTCCGCTCCCCAGCCTAACTGTTTGGTCAAGCTGACGCCAACAGGCTCCGCCTGTTGGTACCCTCCGCTTCGCTCCGGCGCAGCTTACCGCGGGCGTTAGTCCCATCACCCGTTTCATGCGCGCAGCCACCTGTTCCAGCGCTCCGCCCTGTTCCAAAGGCTTTGAAGCCTTTTGGGCCTCCAGCGCTTGTGCAGCAAGCGCCACGAGCTATCATTTTTGCAGCGCTGCGCCGCTTCCGTGGCCCAGCGCTTTTTCGTGGGCTGCGCCCGTCTTCAAGTCCGGGCGCTCCCTGTTGGCCTTCGGGTCTAACTCTGCGGTCAAGCGGACCCGCATTCTGCGGGCCGCTTACCTTGGCCGTTAGCGCTCATGTCAATCGACCTTCGAATATCCTCGTCCGTCTTCGGCGCAGCATTGGCGGCAGTCTTTTTTTGGGGCTACGCGGGCTTAGCGAACGTTGGAAGTGCCGGGAACCCCATGGACCCCGGTCGTTCTGAGGCGATGTTCGCTGGCCCACTCTACTTGCTGCTCCTTCTGATACTTGCCTGGGTTTGCAAAAAATCGAAGGATCCGAGGGCGATCGCTTACGGGATTGAGGTTTGGAAGATATTGAAGAAGACGGGTATTGCGCTGTTGCTTTGTGTTCCCGCTGCATTTTTCTTCATCGGTTTCGTTGCCCCGCCTTTCATCGTCGCAACTTCAGCGGTATATCTTCTGATGTCAGCAATCAATGTGAATGCGAGCAATGGGCACTAACAGGTTTCCCGTTTTGGCTTCTGGGTCTAACCGGGCAGTCAAGCCGACCCGCCTACGGCGGTCGGCTTACTTTCGGCGTTAGTCCCATCACACGCTTCATGCGCGCAGCCACCTGTTCCAGCGCTCCGCCCTGTTCCAAAGTCTTATCTGCCTTTTGGGCCTCCAGCGCTTGCCAGTCAAGCGCCACCAGCTATCATGCTTGCAGCGCTGCGCCGCTTCCGTGGCCCAGCGCTTTTTCATGGGCCGCGCCCGTCTTCAAGGCTGGGCGCTCCCTTTTGGCCTTCGGGTCTAACTCTGCGGTCAAGCGGACCCGCATTCTGCGGGCCGCTTACCTTGGCCGTTAGTCCCATCACCCGTTTCATGCGCGCACCCACCTGTTCCAGCGCTCCGCCCTGTTCCAAAGGCTTTCTAGTCTTTTGGGCCTCCAGCGCTTGCCAGCCAAGCGCCACCAGCTATCATTCTTGCAGTGCTGCGCCGCTTCCGTGGCCCAGCGGTTTTTCTTGGGCTGCGCACGTCGTCAAGGCTGGGCGCTCCCTTTTGGCCTTCGGGTCTAACTCTGCAGTCAAGCGGACTGGCCTACGGCCAGCCGCTTACTTTGGCCGTTAGTCCCATCACCCGCTTTATGCGCGCAGCCACTTGTTCCAGCGCTCGGCCCTGTTCCAAAGTTTTTCAAGGCTTTTTGGGCTCCAGCGCTTGTGCGGCAAGCGCTACCAGCTATCATTTTTGCAGCGCTGCGCCGCTCTCGTGGCCCAGCGCTTTTTCGTGGGCTGCGCCCGTGTCCAAGTCCGGGCGCTCCCTTTTGGCCTTCGGGTCTAACCCGGCGTTCAAGCCGACCCGCCTACGGCGGGNCTTGCTGGGCTTCGCCTGCGTTCGCTTGGTCGGTTTCAAGCCTTTTGGGCCTCTGGCGCTTGTGTAGCAAGCGCTGCTAGCTATCATTCTTGCAGTGCTGCGCCGCTTCCGTGGCCCAGCGCTTTTTCGTGGGCTGCGCCCTTCTTCAAGGCAGGGCGTTCCCTTTTGGCCTTCGGGTCTAACTCTGCAGTCAAGCGGACCCGCATTCTGCGGGCCGCTTACCTTGGCCGTTAGGCCACTCAAGGAGTCAGCATGCCCCTATCCCTAAATGATCGAGAGTTGCTTCTGTTTGCTGTCACGTCAATCAGGTGCCTGATCGCCAAGGGCATCCTCTCAAAGGAGGACATCATGGCCGATCTAGCGAGACAGAACATTGACGCTGAGACGGCATTCAAAATTCATGCTCTGCTAAACGAGACCCCAGAAAAATGAAAAACAGATCATCCCAACTGTCACGGCTCACCGGATTTTCAATATTTCTTCTCTCGCTTGCTTCGGGAGCACATTCCGCAAGCTTTGATTGCCAAAAGGCAAAGTCAGTAAACGAGCGTCTAATTTGCGAGGATGCAGAGCTTTCCAAGCTCGACGATGAACTTGCATTCGCATACAAAGAAGCACTTCGCAAGTCATCCAACCCAAAAGAATTGGTTGCAAATCAGCGCGACGCATGGACGCATAGAGAGAAAGAGTGCTCATCCAAGGCATGTCTGGCGGACTGGTTTTCACAGCGCCAGACCTACTTTAGCGCGACTCCTTTGCAACCAACCGCCCAACTCCCGACCACATATCTCCCTTTGGCACTTCTTTCTGCCGCCGAGAAAGCACTTAAGGAAAAAGACTACGCTACAGCCTTTAGATTGTTCAAACCTCTTGCTGAACAGGGAAATTCTGAAGCCCAAGCTAACCTGGGGCTAATGTATGAACTCGGACAAGGCGTTAATAAAGACTTTGTTGAAGCATTTAAGTGGTATCGATCGGCTGCCGAGCAAGGAACTGCATGGGCTCAGACTAACCTTGGGTTCGCGTATGTCAATGGACGTGGCACCAAAAAAGATGACAAAGAGGCAGCCAAGTGGTTACGTAGTGCAGCCTTGCAGGGAAAGACCAGAGCACAAGAAGTACTCGGGGCCATGTATAACCAAGGGCGCGGCGTCCCACAGGGTCATAAAGAGGCGGCCGAATGGATTAACCCATCCAATTTAATGTACATTGCAAAACTGGAAAAAGACTACAGAAAGCGCGTCCATTTTGAGTCAGCAATAGCAGAGCGGATTGTTCGTAAATTCAATATCGACTGCAACGCGCCCCAGAAGAACGGGCATCACCTGCCGCTGATTAACCTGCTGTATGCCAGGCTTGCTACAGCAGACAGGAGGGACATGTGGATTGAGACAACTGTTCAGGAACGCGATGGAGAGGTTCGGATAATAGATTCCTTGCGAACCCCAGAGAAAGTCTTACATACCACCTCGGTATTTCAAATAAATAAATGGGGCGAGTTGCACCCTATGGGTAGCATCAGAGCAGAAGCAGTGCGCAATGCCTGTTTTGATTCTCACGGGCCAATCTGGTTACTAGAATAAACAGGGGTGCTGTGCTTTTCGGATTGCGCGTTCGGTTGAGCTTGTGTCCAACTTTACCCAAGCCTCCTAACTTCTCAATGCACGGGACTGCCTTCGGCAGCCCGTGATTTTGGACGTTAGTCCCATCAAACGCTCTATGCGCGCAGCCATTCCTTCCAGCGCTTCGCCCTGTTCGCAGGGGTTTCAAGCCTTTTTGGCCTCCAGCGCTTGTGCAGTAAGCGCCACCAGCTATCATTCTTGCAGCGCTGCGCCGCTTCCGTGGCCCAGCGCTTTTTCATGGGCCGCGCACGTCTTCAAGGCTGGGCGCCCCCTTTTGGCCTTCGGGTCTAACTCTGCGCTCAAGCGGACTGGCTTTCAGCCAGCCGCTTACCTTGGCCGTTAGGCGCCAAATGCAATGACTCAGCACGTTGAGAATTCTTCTTACCGAGAACGCCTACTTGAGCATCTGTTCATTGGGGAGCTCTTGAAGCTCTCTTGGACGTCCGGTAGTTGCGCTCTCGAAGTGTCAAAGCCTGAAGTTGACCGCTCTGGCTATGACGTTGTTGCGGAAGCCAACGGTGTCATCCGCCACATACAGCTAAAGACCACATTTATCGGATCCAGCACCAAGACCCAAAAGGTTCATATATCTCTCGGTAACAAGCCTTCTGGTTGCGTGGTGCTTATCCAATTCGACAAAGAGAGCCTCAGCCTTGGCCCTTACCTCTACTTCGGTGGGGCGCCTGGAGATCCGCTGCCATCACTGGCAGATCACAAGATTGCAAAGCACACCAAAGGAAACGCTCAGGGTGTCAAGGCTGAGCGCCCAAACATCCGAACCGTGCCAAACTCTGCCTTCACAAAGATCAAGAGCATTCATGAGCTCTACCTTCAACTGTTTGGCGCCTAACAATTCGTTCAAGCCGAAACCGCTTCGTTGCGGCAAACATGGCAGGAAGAGCTTGCCATGTTTGCCTCCACTACGCGGTTCGGCTTAACTCAGGCGTTAGCACTCATGAAGAAGTCTGCCGTCATCTCCCAGTGTCAGAGCTACCGTTACGAGCTTCGTCGCGTTTGGGATGAGACGAAGCCGCTGGTTCTTTTCATCGGGCTTAATCCTTCCACCGCGGATGCCGAGGTTGAGGACAACACTTCGCGAGTCTGTGCGAACTATGCGAAGCGCTGGGGCTATGGTGGCTTGCTCCTCGGCAACCTGTTCGCGTTCCGCTCAACAGACCAGGCAGGCCTGTTTAAGGCCACGGACCCTATTGGCCCGGAGAACGATGCGGCGCTGGCAAGACTGCAACAGGAGGCAGCATTAGTAGTATGCGCTTGGAGTGGCTCTGGCTCGTACCGGCAGCGTGACCAAGCCGTGCTCGAGGCACTACGTGATCCGCACTGTTTGGTCAGGCTAAAGAGTGGTCATCCGGGGCACCCGCTGTACAAGAGCGCCGCGCTTCAACCCAGACGGTATGAGCGCTAACAATTCGTCCAAGCCGACGCTGCTTCGCGGCGCGGCTTAACTCAGGTGTTAGTCCTCTCATATTCCTCTTTATGCAGGCCTAGCCTATGCCTAACAATTGGCGTGGCCCGGGCTGCCTGACCAACTGGACAAGCCGACGCCGGCAAACTCCCCTTGCGGCTGCCCTCCGTGCTTCTCGATCCGGCGTGGCTTGCCGCGAGTGTTAGACGTTGGTTCGTGGCAGCAGTCGCGTGCATGCGCTACGCTATTGATCCGGCGGGAATTATTCATGAGGCCGCATAGGCGACATGCNAGCCGCACGCGCGGGCGAGCAGGGCCGCGGCTTTGCCGTGGTGGCGGGCGAAGTGCGCAGCCTGGCGCAGCGCAGCGCCGAGGCCGCCAAGGAGATCAAGCAGCTCATCACCACCAGCGTGGACAACGTGCAATCGGGCTCAGCCCAGGTGGAGCAGGCCGGCCAGAGCATGCAGGACATCGTGCACAGCGTGCGCCGCGTGAGCGACCTGATCGGCGAGATCACCGCTTCGTCCACCGAGCAGCGCGACGGCATCGGCCAGGTGAACCAGGCCGTGGCGAACCTGGACCAGATGACGCAGCAAAATGCCGCGCTGGTGGAAGAGTCCAGCGCCGCCGCCGCCGCCCTGCATGAACAGGCGCAGCGCCTGGCGCAGGTAGTGGCCGTGTTCAACGTGGGCAATGGCGCCGTCGCGGCGCCCCGCAGCCCGGCCCGCGTGGCGCCGCCAGCGGTAGCGCCCGCCCCAGTCAAGACACCGGCCGCAACGCCGGCGCGCGCGACGCTGGCCAAGCCCACACCGACAAAGGCTGCCGCCAAGGTGTCCGCCCCCCAGATCGCGCCGGCCAAGACGCCTGCGGCATCGGATGCGGATGGCGAATGGGAGAGCTTCTAAGCAAAAAAATAGCGTTATTGATCCGGCGGGAATTATTCATGAGGCCGCATAGGCGACATGCTTGTCGCCAAAGTACTTCCGGACCCGCTCTGGCGTGTTCTCCAACATCGTCATGTGTTCTGTCGCCGCCGCGCGCAGCTTGGCCTTGGTTCGCACCGGAACCTTGCTGCCAATCGCATGCTTCAAATCGGCATTGAGCCGCTCCTCTGGGTTGAGTTCGGGGCTATAGCTGGGCAGGTAGAACAACTCAATGTCCTCTTTGCGCTGGGCCGACCACTCCTTGACAGGCTTGCTGTGGTGCACCCTCAGGTTGTCCAGAATCAGGAATATCTTCTTGCCCTGTGACTCCTTGATCAAGGCCTGCATGAACTCGATCAGTTTGTCTGAATTGAACGCCTCGTCAATGATCATCCAGCGCGTTTTGCCCTGGTTTGTGACGGTGGCAATCATGGAGAGTTTTTGCCGTGTGCCACCCACTGCCCGCGTCACCGGCGTCTGGCCTGCTGGTGCATAACTTCTGCCACGCACATCTGTGTTGACCAAGGCCGTTTCATCACCCCAATGGATCTCTGCGCCTTCACGCTTGGCCCTGGCCTCGATGGCGGGGTATTCATCTTCGAGCCAGGCCTGGACGGCCTCAGGCCTCTGCTCGTAGGCTTTTTTGATCGGCTTTTGCGGCGTAAAACCCCAGCGCGCCAGATAGTCGCCCACCGCCCGCACGGATAGCTTGAGCCCCAGGTCGCGTTCGATGAGTTCGCGCACTGCGGGCCGACTCCAAAGGGCGAACTCCATCTTGATCTGCTCAGGGCGCTTGTCGATGATGGTCATTCGAATGACGCGCTCTTGCTCAGCGCTCAGGCTGCGTCCACTGCCCAGCTTCTTTCCCCTGGCGTTAGGCTTGAGTGCAGCCGCCCCGCCTTGCTCGAACAGGCGCAGTGCAGTGTTGACCCCAGACCAACTGAGCCCAGTTTGCTCAACGATCTGCATCACGCCAACACCTTTTCGATGCAAGCGGATGACCTGCTTGCGACGCTCATGCAGTACTTCCCGCGACTGCTTGCGTGCATCTTCTTTTTCCATGAACTTTGGAGTCATGAAATCAATACAAGTTCATGAATAAATCATGCCTGGTCTATAGCATGCGTTGCCGCCACTGTGCAGCGCGGCTGAATTCAGGTGTTAGCTCTTCCTGTCGCCCGTATCTGTACCCCACCATGCCCATCCGCATCGTCCGCCTCGGCACTCCCCGCGCACGCGATGAAGGCACGCGCATCGGCACCGTGCGCCGCCCGCCACGCGGCGTGCCCAAGGAGCAGTTCGCGGCGCAGGACTGGTATGACGTGTGGTACCCCAACCTCTCGCCCAGCCCCGAGACCGTCAAGCTCGCCCAGGCCGCGCAGACGCCCAAGGAATGGGCGGCCTTCACCCAGTAGTTCCGCCAGGAGATGGCCACGCCGGAGAACCGCCACACCATCGCGCTGCTGGCCGCGCTGTCGCAGCACAACAATTTCTCCGTGGGTTGCTACTGCGAAGACGAGGCGCGCTGCCACCGCTCGGTGTTGCGCGCGCTGCTGTCCGAAGCCGGCGCCCGCATCGCAGACTGATGGCGAAGCCACCGGGCAACACATTGCCGCGCAACGCATTGCCGCGCAACGCATTGCCGCGCAACGCATTGCCGGGCAACGACCTGCCGCGCGTCGAAATGCCGCGTGTCGAAATGCCGCGGGCCAAAGCGCCGAGCGTCGAAGTGCCCCCCAACGAGCCGCTGGACGCGCTGCTGCGCCGCGTGCGCGCCTGCACGATCTGCGCCCCCTTCCTGCCGCTGGGCCCACACCCCGTGCTGCAGGCCGATGCACGCGCGCGCCTGCTGATCGTGGGGCAGGCACCGGGGCGCAAGGTGCATGCCTCGGGCATCCCCTTCGATGACGCGAGCGGCGAGCGCCTGCGCACGTGGCTGGGGCTGACACGCGAGACTTTCTATGACCCGGCGCGAGTGGCCATCGTGCCGATGGGCTTTTGCTATCCGGGCCGTGGCGCCTCGGGCGATGCACCGCCCCGCCCCGAATGCGCCCCCGCGTGGCGCGTGCCACTGCTGGCACGGCTGCCGAACATCGCGCTGACCGTGGCCGTGGGCCAATACGCGCTGGCCTGGCATCTGGCCGCGTGCCGCGGGCAGCCGCTGGGGGAAACCGTGCGCGGCACCTGCACCCTGCCGGATGCGCCCGTCCTGGCCCTGCCGCACCCCAGCCCGCGCAACAACGGTTGGCTCAAGCGCCACCCGTGGTTCGAGTCCGAGTTGCTGCCGCTGGTGCGGGCACGCGTGGCGACCGTGCTGGCGGTTTAGAGCAAAACATGGCTCTAGCGCTTACCCTATAAGCGCTAGCAGCTATCGAAACAGAAGCATTTACTGCGAAAGCACATCCGCCCCCGCAGGCGGCTTGAACTGGAAGGTGCCTGCCGGCAGCGCCGGGTTGAGCTGCATGCCGGTGAAGCGGATCAGCGAGCGCTGCCCAAAGCTGTCCAGGATGTCCAGCGCCGCCAGTTGCTCCCCCGCGAAGCCCACGCGCACGCTCTTGAGCTGGCCATCCTTGGCCTTGGGCGTAGCCAGCACCCACTGCAGGCCGTCCTGCTCGGGCGCCGACTCCAGCGCGAAGTCGGCGCGCAGCGCCGCCAGGTCGGGTGCGGACGCGAGCAGCGCCGCGGGCGTGCTGCCCAGCGCCTTGGATTGCGTGCGCTGGGTCACTTGGTTCAAGTCCGCGTCGTACAGCCACAGGGTCTGCCCATCGGCCACGATGAGCTGCTCGAACGGCTTGCGGTAATGGAATTTGAAGCGCCCTGGACGCTGGAACTCAAAACTGCCGCTGGAGGTCTTGGTGCGGCCCGCCTGGCCGTCCTTGGGCGGCGAGGTCACGGTCTGCGTGAACTCGGACCGGCCGCTCTGGGCGGTCTTCATGAAGGTTTCAAGGCTTTTCAGGCCGTCAGCCCAGGCGCAACCAGCGCCAGCAGCTATCAAAATCGCAGCAAATATTTTCTTCAACACCATTTCTCCATGCAAGCGGTTGCGTGGACAGCGGGCCGGGGAGCGTGCCCAGGCAGCTTTACTCGCTGCGCGCGGGCACCAGCACCTCGCGCTGGCCGCTGGCGGTGAGAGCGCTCACCAGGCCGGCCTTCTCCATGTCTTCGAGCAGGCGCGCGGAGCGGTTGTAGCCAATGCGCAGCTTGCGCTGCACGTAGGAGATGCTGGCCTTGCGGTCTTTCAGCACCACCTCCACGGCCTGGTCGTACATGGGGTCCTTCTCGCCGCCGCCTTCGCTGTCGCCAAAGCCGAAGCCGCTGTCGTCGCCCTCGACGGTACCGCCTTCCAACACCCCTTCGATGTAGTCCGGCTCCCCTTGTTCCTTCAAGTAGCTGACGACACGGTGCACCTCGTCATCGGAGACAAAGGCGCCGTGCACGCGGATGGGCAGGCCCGTGCCGCTGGCCATGTAGAGCATGTCGCCCATGCCCAGCAAGGCCTCGGCGCCCATCTGGTCCAGGATGGTGCGGCTGTCGATCTTGCTGCTGACCTGGAAAGCGATACGCGTGGGGATGTTGGCCTTGATCAGGCCGGTGATCACGTCCACGCTGGGGCGCTGCGTGGCCAGAATCAAATGGATGCCGGCAGCGCGCGCCTTCTGCGCCAGGCGGGCGATGAGCTCCTCGATCTTCTTGCCCACGACCATCATCAGGTCGGCTAGCTCGTCGATCACCACCACGATGTGCGGCAGCCGCTCCAGCGGCTCCGGGCTCTCCGGTGTGAGGCTGAAGGGGTTGGGGATGTGTTCCTCGCGCGCCTTGGCGTCGTCTATTTTCGTGTTGTAGCCCGCGAGGTTGCGCACGCCCAGCTTGCTCATGAGCTTGTAGCGGCGCTCCATTTCGGCCACGCACCAGTTCAGCCCGTGGGCGGCCTGCTTCATGTCGGTGACCACCGGCGCGAGCAGGTGCGGGATGCCCTCGTAGACCGACATTTCCAGCATCTTGGGGTCGATCATCAGCAGGCGCACGTCGCGCGCCTCGGCCTTGTAGAGCAGCGAGAGGATCATGGCGTTGATCCCCACCGACTTGCCCGAGCCCGTCGTGCCCGCCACCAGCACGTGCGGCATCTTGGCCAGGTCCGCCACCACGGGCGCGCCCACGATGTCCTTGCCCAGGCCCATGGTCAGCAGGCTCTTGGCGTCGTGGTAGACCTGCGAGCCCAGGATCTCCGACAGGCGGATGGTCTGGCGTTTGGCGTTGGGCAGTTCCAGCGCCATGAAGTTCTTGCCAGGAATGGTCTCGATCACGCGGATGGACACCAGCGACAGCGAACGCGCCAGGTCCTTGGCCAGGTTCACGATCTGCGAGCCCTTCACGCCCGTGGCGGGCTCGATCTCGTAGCGCGTGATCACCGGGCCGGGCATGGCGGCCACCACGGTGACGTCCACGCCGAAGTCCTTGAGCTTCTTCTCGATCAGGCGGCTGGTCATCTCCAGCGTCTCGGGCGACACCGTCTCCTGGCGCGCCTGCGCGGCGTCCAGCAGGTCCACCTGCGGCAGGTTGCTGTCGGGCATCTCGCTGAACAGGGGTTTCTGGCGCTCCTTCACCACGCGGGTGCTCTGCACCACATCGGACAGCACGGGCTCAATGATGGTGACAGGCTGCGGGTGCTGCACCTCAATCTCGTGGCGCTCTTCCTGCACCACTTCCTCGCGCTCGCGCGCGGCGCGCCGCCCCACGGCCACGTCCTTGGCCTTCTCGCGCCGCGCCCGGCCGCGCTGCACCAGCGCATCGATGCGCCCACCCAGGCGCTCGGCCAGATGCCCCCAGGAGAAACGGAACACGAGCGCCGCGCCCAGCACGACCACCACCACGCCGGCCAGGCCCGAGCCCGTGAACCCGAGCCAGCGCACGGCCAGCGGCCCCGTCATATAGCCCAGCATGCCGCCCGCATGGCCGGGCAGCAGGGCTTCGAACCGGTACAGCCGCGACCATTCCAGTGCCGTGCTGGCGCACAGCAGCAGCGCCAGGCCGCCCCAGAATACGCCGCGGCGCTGCCACGGCGCGTGGCCTGCGGCGCCATCGCCGCGCATCCAGCGCGCCAGCGACGCAAACCAGGCGCGCACGCCCGCGGCGACGCACCACCAGACGGAAAAGCCCAGCACGAAGTAGCTGCCGTCGGCGAGCCACGCCCCGAGCCTGCCCACCCAATTGGACAGTGGCTGTCCATTGCCCGCACCCGATGTGGACCAGGCCGCATCCTGCGCGGAATAGCTCACGAGGGCCAGCAGCCAGAACACCAGGCCCAGCAGGCCCAGCACCAGGCCGATCTCATGGCCGAAGCGCGCCGCGCCGGTGCGTGGCGCCGACTTGCTGGAGGAAGAAGCGTTCAGGGTGTTGAGGGAGTACGTCATGGGATAAGAGCGCGCAAGCTTACCCCATGCCGACGACGCGTCTGTGCGCCGTGCGCTGCGTGCGGCAGCCCGCCCCAGGCCTGCCGGCTGCCCGCCTTTTTGTCACTGCGCTGCGCCAGCGCAAAGGCCGATACGCCCGCCCCGGCCGTGTTATTCATGGCTTCTTACAATGGCCGCGATTGAAAACCCGACCGCAGGCGCCCGCGCGGACCGGTTGATACTGGGGGGCCCGGCCCCAGGTTCTTACGGGGCACGCCGGTCGCCCGGCATAACAAAACCTTACTTTTCAGCCATGTCCACTACCCAACACGCCAAAGTCATGATCCTCGGCTCCGGCCCGGCGGGCTACACCGCCGCGGTGTATGCCGCGCGCGCCAACCTCAACCCCGTGCTCATCACGGGCCTGGCCCAGGGCGGCCAGCTCATGACCACGACCGAGGTGGACAACTGGCCCGCCGACGTGCACGGCGTGCAGGGCCCCGAGCTGATGCAGCGCTTCCAGGAACATGCCGAGCGCTTCAAAACGCAGATCGTGTTCGACCACATCAGCCAGGTGGACCTGTCCAAGCGCCCCTTCACCCTTACGGGCGACAGTGGCACCTACACCTGCGACTCGCTCATCATCGCCACGGGTGCATCGGCCAAGTACCTGGGCCTGCCCTCCGAGGAAGCCTTCATGGGCAAGGGCGTGTCCGCCTGCGCCACCTGCGACGGCTTCTTCTATCGCGAACAGGACGTGTGCGTGGTCGGCGGCGGCAACACCGCCGTGGAGGAAGCGCTGTACCTGTCCAACATCGCCCGCAAGGTGACGCTGGTGCACCGCCGCGACAAGTTCCGCGCCGAGCCCATCCTGATCGACAAGCTCATGGAGAAGGTGGCGGCCGGCAAGATCGAGCTCAAGACCTTCTTCACGCTGGACGAGGTGCTGGGCGACGCCACCGGCGTGACCGGCATCCGCCTCAAGCACACCGAAGACGGCCATACCGAGGACATCGCGCTGCAAGGCTGCTTCATTGCCATCGGCCATGCGCCCAACACCGACATCTTCCAGGGCCAGCTGGCGATGGAAAACGGCTACATCGTGACCCAGGGCGGCCTCAAGGGCTTTGCCACGCAGACCAGCGTGCCGGGCGTGTTCGCCGCCGGCGACGTGCAGGACCATGTGTACCGCCAAGCCATCACCAGCGCCGGCACGGGCTGCATGGCCGCGCTGGACGCGCAGCGCTTCCTGGAACAGCAGGAATAACGCACTAAGCCCCGCGCATTCGGCTCCTGCAGGTTTCGGCATGCAGGGGTTTTTTGATATTCGGGCTATAATGCGCGGCTTTGCCAAATCCTGCGCCTGCAAATTGCAGCGCAAAGGCTGCGGCGACCGGGTTACCGCCACCCGTTCAAACTGGCGAGGTGAGGCTGACCGGCACGCTCCTGCTCTCGCGGGACTTCAGCGCCGGCAGCCGTTGCAACTATCGGAGTGTCCTGATGGCACGCGTATGTGAAGTAACGGGCAAGAAGCCCATGGTGGGAAACAACGTCTCCCACGCCAACAACAAGACCAAGCGCCGTTTCCTGCCCAACCTGCAGTACCGCCGTTTCTGGGTGGAAAGCGAGAACCGTTGGGTGCGCCTGCGCGTGTCCAGCGCCGCTCTGCGCCTGATCGACAAGAACGGTATCGACTCCGTGCTCGCAGACATGCGTGCCCGTGGCCAAGCCTAATTTCCTCAAGGAGAACAACCATGGCTTCCAAAGGCGGACGCGAAAAGATCAAGCTGGTGTCCACGGCCGAAACCGGTCACTTCTACACCACCACCAAGAACAAGAAGACGATGCCTGAGAAGATGTCGATCATCAAGTTCGACCCCAAGGCTCGCAAGCACGTCGAGTACAAGGAAGCCAAGCTGAAGTAATTCGGCCCGGCTCCTGTCAAAAAGCCGCCCGGCGTTGCGCCCGGCGGCTTTTTTCATGTCCAGCGTGGGCATAAAAAACCGCGGCACCCTTTCGGGTCGCCGCGGTACTGCGGTCAGAAGAGCCAGCCGCCGCGTCGCTCAGGCGTGGGCTGCCCGCAGCTTCAGCGAAAACTCCTTGAGCGCCGCGATGCCGCTGGCCTCGGCCCGCTGGCACCAGGCTTGCAGGTCTGCGGTCAGCTGATCGCGCGACTGCGAGGTGTTGAGCCAGAGCTGGCGCAGCTCCTCGCGCATGGTGACCATCTTGTCGAGTACGGGGTGCGCCGCACGCACTTCGGCCAGCGTCGGCTGTGCCTGCGCAGGGACCTTCTCGGCGTCGCGGTGCAGCCAGCGCTTGGCGCGCTTGAGGGCCGACACGTCGGCCTTGCGCGCCTTGAGCGCGGCGATCTCGTCCTTGCAGGCCTGGCGCACGCCGCGTGCATAGCCAGCCATGACCTCGTAGCGGTTGGCGATGAGCGCCTCCAGCGTCTTTTCGTCGGCCACCGGCTTCACGGCGCCCAGGCGCAGCTTGGGCGGCACCTTCTTGACCTTGGCCCAGCCCAGGCGCTGCAGCGCGCTGATGTAGAGCCACCCCACGTCGAACTCGTACGGCTTGACCGAGAACTTCGCGGCCGTCGGATAGGTGTGGTGGTTGTTGTGCAGCTCTTCACCGCCGATCACAAGGCCCCAGGGCACGAGGTTGGTGGAGGCGTCCTGCGCCTCGAAGTTGCGATAGCCCCAATAGTGGCCCACGCCGTTGACCACGCCCGCGGCCCAGAACGGGATCCACGCCATCTGCACGGCCCACACGGCGGCGCCCACGGCGCCGAACAGCACCAGGTTGATGACCAGCATCAGCCCCACGCCCTGCCAGGTGAAGCGGCTGTAGACGTTGCGCTCCATCCAGTCGTCCGGCGTGCCATGGCCGAACTTCTTCAGCGTCTCGGCGTTGGCCGCCTCGGCACGGTACAGCTCGGCCCCGCGCCACATCACGGTGCGCAGGCCGCGCGTCTGCGGGCTGTGGGGGTCGTCGGGCGTCTCGCACTTGGCGTGGTGTTTGCGGTGGATGGCCACCCATTCCTTGGTGACCATGCCCGTGCCCAGCCACAGCCAGAAACGGAAGAAATGCGCAGGCACAGGCCCCAGGTCCAGCGCACGGTGCGCCTGCGAGCGGTGCAGGAAGATCGTCACCGCCGCGATCGTGATGTGGGTGGTGGCCAGGGTGTAGAGCACGATCTGCCACCAGGCCAGGTCCCACACGCCATGCGCCAGCCAGTCGAGCGCGGTATTCCACGCGGCGCCATCAAACAACATACAAACCTCGATCCACTATCCAATACCGCCGCGCAGCCGGCGGCGTTCCACATTGTCGGACGCCGTCTCCGCGGACCGGAACATGCCCGGCCGCCAGGATGGCTTCGCGTTGCGTGCCAGCGCGTAGGAAAGTTACGCGCGGCGGGTCCAGACGGCAGCGAAGAAACCGTCCGTCTGGTGCAGATGAGGCCACAGCCGCAGATATCCAGTGCCGCTGGCGCCGCCATGGCACAGGCGTGCGGCATCGGGCACCTTCAGCTGCGTGAGCAGCGCGCCGGCGTCCTGCGGCTCGAAATCGGCATGCGCCGCGCCGAAGGCTTCGGCAATGGCCTCGTTTTCCTGCGGCAGCACGCTGCACGTGGCATAGACCAGCCGCCCGCCAGGTTTGACCAGGCGCGCCGCGCTTTCCAGGATGGCGGTCTGCTTGCCGGCCAGCTCCCGCAGCGCCTCGGGCGATTGGCGCCACTTCAGGTCGGGGTTGCGGCGCAGCGTGCCCAGGCCCGAACAGGGGGCGTCCACCAGCACGCGGTCGATCTTGCCGGCCAGGCGTTTGACGCGCTCGTCGCGCTCGTGGGCGATGGCCGCGGGGTGCACGTTGGACAGGCCCGAGCGCGCCAGGCGGGGCTTGAGCGCCTCCAGCCGGTGGGCCGACACATCGAAGGCGTACAGCCGCCCCGTGCTGCGCATGGCCGCGCCGATGGCCAGCGTCTTGCCGCCGGCACCGGCGCAGAAGTCCACCACCATCTCGCCGCGCTTGGCGTCCAGCAGCAGCGCGAGCAACTGCGAGCCCTCGTCCTGCACCTCGATAGCGCCGCGCGTGAACGCGTCCAGCTTGGTGAGCGCGGGCTTGCCGGCGATGCGCAGTCCCCAGGGAGAGTAGGGTGTCACTACCGATTTGATAGCTGCTTGCGCAAGCTCCTTCTGCACCTGGTCGCGTTTTTCCTTCAAGGCATTGACGCGCAGGTCCAATGGCGCAGGCTGCGCCAGGCTGTCGGCCAGGGCCCAGAAGCCGCTCTCGCCCAGCTGCTGCTTGAGCGGCGCCACCAGCCACTCGGGCAGGTTGTGGCGGTGCGGCGCCAGCAGGTCTTCAGGACGCACGGCGTCGCACTGGTCCAGCCAGGACTTTTCCTGCTCGGTCAGTGCGCTCTTGACGAAGTCGCGCGGGCCGTGAAAGCCCAGGATGGCCAGGCGCCGCTCCTTGGGGCCCGCGCCCGAGCGCGCCAGCTGCTCGAACAGCAGCTTCTTGCGCAGGACGTTGTAGACGGTTTCGGCCAGCGTGGCGCGCTCGCGCGGGCCCAGGCCGCGGTGCTCGCGGAAGTAGCGCGAGACCACGGCGTCGGCCGGGTGTTCAAAAGTAAGGACCAGCCTGACGAGTTCCGCGCAGGCGTCCACAAGGGCTTTGGGATGCATGGCGTGATTGTCCCATCTCGCGCCCGCATCATCCGCCGCCGCCTCAAGCCCCTCCGGGCCCGGCGTGCACGGGCTCAAACGCCTGGCGCTCGATGTCCTCCAGCGCCGCCGTGTCACCGGCCGCGAGCACCAGCAGCTGTCCCGGCAGTTCCAGCTCGCTCTCCAGACGGCGGCACAGGGCATAGCGCGCCTGCGCATCCAGACCGTGCAATTGCACGAACAGCAGGTAGGTGCGCCGCTGGGGCATGGCGCGCAGTTGCTTGCACACCAGCCAGGCGCGCGCCACCGCGCGGTGCAGGGCCAATTCGGCCTGCAGCTCGCCGAGCTCGAACGCGCTCAGATCGTGGCGCGTCACGCGCTGGAAGAAGGGCGTGTCGTACAGCTCCTCCAGGGCGGCATCCTCCACCTCCTCCGCCTGGCGCACGCGCTCGCGCCAGCGCTTGAGGGCCTCGGCGTCATAGTCCCCACCGGCCTCGGTACGCTGCTCCAGCGCCTGCACCGCGCCCCGGGCCGCACCCCAGCGATGGGTGGGACTGCAGTCCCACAATGCCTCGCAACAGCGCAGGCGCGCCGCGGCGTCCTGTGGCGGCAGACTGTCGGCCAGCCCGAGCAGCGCACCCACATGGGCGGGTTCGCGCGCCAGCACGCGCTCGTACAGCGGCTGCACGGCGGCCTGCGGGTCCAGCCGGCGCATCAACCGCGCCAGCTCCACGGTCTCGGTGGCGCTGTTGCCGGCCTGGGTGGACTGCAGGGTGCGCACGCGCTCCTGCGCCCGCTGCAGGCGGGCGTGGTGCTGCTTCCACACCGTGGCGTTGGCCTTGCACCACTGGTCATCGAAGTGCGCCATCCAGCCGCGCGCCTGCGCCCCCAGCAGCGACAGCGCCCCGCGCTGCGACCACGGCGGCAGCGTGGGGCGCCCACCCGTGAGCGCCTCCACCCGGTCGCGCAGCACGGGATGGGTGTCGTCCACGCCGCTCAGGCGCCGTACCGCTTCGCGCAGCGCCATCTGGGCGAAGGCCGGCTCCGGCGGCAGTGCCAGCAGGCGCTGCAGGGCGCCGTAGGGCCCGGCGGGCAGAGGTTGGGACAGCGCGCCCTGCCAGTGCTGGCGCCAGAACTGCTCGCCCAGCCAGGCGCCCTTGATCTCGACCTCGGTGAGCGCGGCGGCCACCTCATCCTGGCCCAGCAGGCGCGCGGCGATGCGGTCGGCCTCGTATTCGTCCTGGCGGGCCAGGGCGAAGGTCTTGGCGGCAAAGCGCGGCCAGTACCAGTTCAGAAACGCCCGCGTGGCCACGGCCATGGGGCCGGCATCGTCCTGCATGCCCTCGTGCAGGCGGTGCCAGCTCAGGCGGGTGTGGTAGATCCAGGCCGCAAAGCGCCCGTGGTCGCCACGCAGGTGGCCGTATTCGTGGGCCAGCACCGCCAGCAGGCGCTTTTTGTCCAGCGCCATGAGCAGCGGCAGACCGAGCGTGAGCTGATTGCGCGCACCGCCCAGCATGCCCCAGCGTGCCTCCTGGCGGATGCTGGCGTTGAAGTCGTCGTCCAGATACACCTCGTGGATGGGCGGCCCCTTGATCTTGCGGCGGATGCGCTCCAGCGCATCGAACAGCGCCGGCGCCTCACGCGCGGTGATCTGTACGCCGTGGGGCGGGCTGCGCGGCACCCACAGCGCACGCAGGCTCAGCCATAACAGGCCGCACGCGGCCATCACAATCCATACCCAGGCGAAGCGGAACTTGCCGTGGAGGAGTTGGGGCACCACCCACACCAGCATGCCCACGGCCAGCGCCAGGCAGCCCAGCACCCAGGCGTAGCCCAGCGCCGCAAAGGCGGCCACGCCGCGGCGGTAGGCACGGCTGTCGGCGGCGCTGGCCATCTCGCTCATGCGCACCATGTGTATGAAGTCCGCCTCCTCCATCAACCGCCCTCCCGTTGTGATGCGTATTTTTTCTACCGCGAATGCTATCCATGAACGATGAACTGCCACCCCTGGTTTGCACACCCCCCGGCCGCTACCGCCACTACAAGGGCGGGCTGTACGAGGTGCTCGGCACGGTACGCCACAGCGAGACGCTGGAGCCCATGACCCTGTACCGCGCGCTGTACGGCGAGCAGGGCCTGTGGGTGCGCCCGGCCGCCATGTTCAACGGGACGGTGGTGGTCGATGGCCGCGAGCAGCCGCGCTTCGCCGCGTGCGCGGGCACACCCGAGGATTGAAGACAAATACGGCCCTTGCGCTTGTCCATCAAGCGGCAGCAGCTCCTCTTTCAATAGCAAACACCACCTACTGGCTGCGCGCGCGGCCCGGCACCCCTGCCCTCCCTTGTCCTACGCCGGTGCCCAAAGGCGGGCACTACGGTGTAGTCAGGACGACAAGCGGCGGCGTGCGCAGGCGAGCCCCGTGCGCCGCGGAAAGGAGCCCTTCATGGACTATCTGCTGCAGGGAATGTTTGGCGAGCGGTCGCTGACCAAGGTGGCCGCCGTGTTCAACGACCGGGCCGACGCGCAGGCGATGGTGGCGCGGCTGCAAAGCCTGCCCGGTATGGCGCCCGGCCAGGTGCGCATGCTGGGGCCGGAGGATGCGCGGGAAGACCATGCTGAGCACTTCGGCCGCACGCTGGAGCCGGAGCAGCGTGGCATCTTCCGCACGATGATCCGCGCCCACGTGGTGACCGGTTTCGCGGGCGGCGTGCTCGGCCTGCTGCTCTACGTGTGGCTGCTGCGCTCGGGCGCCCCGCTGATCGTCAGCAGCCCACTGCTGGCCTTCATCGCCGTGGTGGGCTTTTGCACCACCTTCGGCCTGTTGGCCGGCGGTCTCGTCACCATGCGCCCCGACCACGTGGGGCTGATCGCCGAGGTGCGCGAAGCCCTGGAGCAGGGCCGCTGGGCGGTGGTGGTGCACCCGACCGACACCGCGCAGACACGGCAGGCGCGCGCGTTGCTGCAGGATGGCGGCGGCGCGCAGGTGGCGCGCACGCTGTGAGCGTGCCGCCCGGGCGACTTGCAAGCAAATCACGCTCCAGCGCACGCCCCATCAGCGCTAACGGCTATCGATTCGCGAGCAATTGCGCCAGTACGGCGCGTGGATAGATCAGGTGTTCCTGCGTGAGCACGCGAGCGGCCAGCGCGTCGGCCGTATCACCCGGCAACACGGGCACCACCGCCTGGTCCAGGATGGGGCCCACGTCCAGTTCTGCCGTGACCTCGTGCACCGTGCAGCCGGCGAACCTGCATCCGGCGTCGATGGCGCGCTGGTGCGTGTGCAGACCCGTGAAGGCCGGCAGCAGCGAGGGGTGGATGTTGACCAGCCGGCCCGCGAAGTGGTCCACGAACCCGGGGGTGAGAATGCGCATAAAGCCGGCAAGCACCACCAGGGACGGCTCGTAAGCGTCGATGGCCTGGGCCAGCGCGGTGTCGAACGCCTCGCGCGAGGGATAGGCCTTGTGGTCCAGCACCTGGGTGGCAATGCCCTGCTCGCGCGCCAGCGCCAGGCCCTTGGCATCGGCCTTGTTGCTCAGCACCGCGGCCACACGGATGCCGTGGCGGCCCGCCCAGTCCTGCTGCTGCGCGGTGCGCACGATGGCCGCCATGTTGGAGCCGCCGCCGGAGATCAAAATCACGATGTTCTTCATTTGCCGGAAATTATCCCCTGCCCATGCCCTTTGACGCCCGCACCCGCCCCCTGACCGCGCCGCAAGCGCGCGTGCTTGCCACGCTGCTGGAAAAGTCCCGCACCGTGCCCGACAGCTATCCCCTCACCCTCAACAGCCTGCTGGCCGGCTGCAACCAAAAGAGCAGCCGCGATCCGGTCATGCAGCTCACCGAGAGCGAGGTGCAGCAGGCGCTGGATGAGCTGCGCCAGCAGACGCTGGTGCTGGAGATCGGCGGCGCGCGCGTGGCGCGCTGGGAGCACAACTTCACCCGCGGCGTGGGCGTACCCGACCAGTCCGCCGCGCTGCTGGGCCTGCTGATGCTGCGCGGCCCGCAGACCGCGGGAGAGCTGCGCATCAACGCCGAGCGCTGGCACCGGTTTGCCGATATCTCCTCGGTCGAGGCCTTCCTGGACGAGCTGCAGTCGCGCTCCGATGACAAGGGCGGGCCGCTGGTCACGCTGCTGCCGCGCGCACCGGGCGCGCGCGAGCCGCGCTGGGCTCACCTGCTGTGCGGCCCTGTGGATGCCAGCCCCGCCCAGATGGCCAGCGCATCGCCCGCGTCACGCAGCGAGGAAGACGGCGCACTGGCCCAGCGCGTACAGGCCCTGGAGGATGAGGTGGCCGCGCTGCGCGCCACCGTGCAGCGCCTGTGCGAGCAACTGGGCGTGGCCGAGCACTGACCTCGTCAAGACCCCGCCCCTGTCACGGTTCGGACAGGGCTGAAAAGCACGCCCGTGCTACAACGGCGGCTTCACAGGAGACAGCACATGGACCTTGCATTCACCCCCGAAGAGCAGGCATTCCGCGAGGAAATTCGCGCCTGGGTGCGCACCCACCTGCCCCAGGACATCGCACACAAGGTGCACAACGCCCTGCGCCTGACCAAGGACGACATGCAGCGCTGGGCCAAGATCCTCGGCGCCAAGGGCTGGCTGGGCTACGGCTGGCCCCGGGAGTTCGGCGGCCCCGGCTGGAACGCCGTGCAAAAGCACTTATTCGAAGAGGAATGCGCCCTCGCCGGCGCGCCGCGCATCGTGCCCTTCGGGCCGGTGATGGTGGCGCCCGTGATCATGGCCTTTGGCAGCAAGGAGCAGCAACAGCGCTTCCTGCCCGGCATCGCCAGCGGCGAGGTGTGGTGGAGCCAGGGCTACAGCGAGCCGGGTTCGGGCTCGGACCTGGCCAGCCTCAAGACCCGCGCCGAGCGCGTGGGCGACAAATACATCGTCAACGGCCAGAAGACCTGGACCACGCTCGGCCAGTACGGCGACTGGATGTTCAACCTGGTGCGCACCAGCACGGAGGGCAAGCCGCAGACGGGCATCAGCTTCCTGCTGCTGGACATGAAGTCGCCCGGCGTCACCGTGCGGCCCATCAAGCTGCTGGACGGCGAGTGCGAGGTCAACGAGGTGTTCTTCGACAACGTCGAGGTGCCTGCCGACCAGCTCATCGGCGAGGAGAACAAGGGTTGGACCTACGCCAAGCACCTGCTCAGCCATGAGCGCACCAACATCGCCGACGTGAACCGCGCCAAGCGCGAGCTGGAGCGCTTGAAGCGCATCGCCAAGGCCGAGGGCGTGTGGGACGACATGCGCTTTCGCGACCAGATCGCGCTGCTGGAGGTGGACATCGTCGCGCTGGAGATGCTGGTGCTGCGCGTGCTGTCGATGGAAAAGAGCGGCAAGAACCCGCTGGACATCGCCGGCCTGCTGAAGATCCGCGGCAGCGAGATCCAGCAGCGCTATGCAGAGCTGATGATGCTGGCCGCCGGCCCGTTCGCCCTGCCCTTCATCGAGGAAGCCATGGAAGCCGGCTGGCAGGGCGACTTCCCTGGCGGCGTGGCCGCCAACGCCCCGCTCGCCTCCACCTACTTCAACCTGCGCAAGACCACCATCTACGGCGGCAGCAATGAAGTGCAACGCAATATCGTCGCTCAGACCGTGCTGGGTTAAGGAGATAACCATGGATTTCAATTTCTCCGACGACCAGCAGCAACTGCGCGACGCCGTACGCCGCTGGGTGGACAAGGGTTACAGTTTCGAGCGCCGCCGCGCCATCGTGGCCGCGGGCGGATTTGACCGCGCCGCTTACAACGAGCTGGCCGAACTGGGCCTCACGGCCCTCACCGTGCCCGAGGCCCACGGCGGCCTGGGCCAGGGCGCCGTGGATGCCATGGTGGCCATGGAAGAGCTGGGCCGCGGCATCGTGCTGGAGCCGCTGGCGCATGCGTTCATTGCGGCCCGCGTGCTCAGCGAGTGCGCCGACGACAACGTGCAGTCCGCCTGGCTGCCGCGCATCGCCAGCGGCGAAGCCCTGGTGGTGCTGGCCCACCAGGAGCGCAAGGCCCGCTACCGCCTCGATGTTTGCGAGGCAAAAGCGGCTGCAGCGCCCGGTGGATATGCGCTCACAGCTATCAAAAGCGTAGTTCCAGCGGGCGACCAGGCGGACGCCTTCCTCGTGCCCGCACAGCTCGATGGCCGCATCGCGCTGTTCCTGGTGGAACGCAGCGCCGCCGGCGTGGCCACGCGCGGCTACCTCACGCAGGACGGCAGCCGCGCCGCCGAACTGTCGCTGACCCAGGCGCCCGCCACACTCGCCACCGCCGACGGCCTGGCCGCACTGGAGCTGGCCGTGGACACCGGCATTGCCGCCGCCTGCGCCTACGCCGTGGGCGCCATGGAGCAGACCCTGGCCATCACCGCCGACTACATGAACCAGCGCAAGCAGTTCGGCGTGCCCATCGCCAGCTTCCAGGCGCTGCGCCACCGCATCGCCGACATGAAGATGCAGCTGGAGCTGGCGCGCTCCATGAGCTACTACGCCAGCCTGAAGCTGGGCGAGGAAGCCGGCGAGCGCCGCCGCGCCCTGGCCCGCGCCAAGGTGCAACTGGGCCAGTCCATGCGCTTCGTCGGCCAGCAGGCGGTGCAGTTGCACGGCGGCATCGGCGTGACGGACGAGTACATCATCAGCCACTACTTCAAGACGCTCACGCAACTGGAGATGTCGTGGGGCGACACGCTGCACCACCTGGGCGAGGTGAGCGCGCGCATGCAGGACACGGCGGGGGTGTTTGCCTAAGGGCCCGTCCTCAACCCAAAACGCGGCCCCTGGCCGCGTTTTTTCGGATGCTGCCTGCGTCAGCTCAACAGCCGCGACGACTTGGGCACGTGGGCCATGAGGAACTCCATCTGGTCAGCCAGGATGCGCCGGTTGCGCAGGATGAAGTCTTCCCACAGGCTGGGTACGTAAGGCGTGTACAGCAGCGGCATATGCGCCTGCTCGGGCGTACGCGGGCCCTTGCGGTGGTTGCAGGGGCGGCAGGAGGTGACCACGTTCATCCAGTGGTCCACGCCGTTCCTGGCAAACGGCACGATGTGCTCGCGGGTCAGGTCCTGTTCCTGGAAATGCCCTCCGCAGTAAGCGCACACGTTGCGGTCGCGTGCGAACAGCTTGGCGTTGGTGAGGCTGGGGTAGAGGTCGAAGGGGTTGATGTTCGGCACGCCACGCGTACCGATGATGCTGCTCACCGCGATCTGTGACTGCTCGCCGGTGATGGCGTTATGGCCACCGCGAAACAGCGCGACCTGCGCGCCGATCTCCCAGCGCACCTCGCCCGCGGCGTAGTGCGTGACCGCCTGCTCCAGCGTTATCCAGGATTGCGGCAGCCCCTGGGCCGACAGCTTCAAGACCTTCACAACACGCCTCCTGCCATGGAACACAAGAATCGGAACGTTGATGTCTCGCCGGTCGCACTGTGCAGCGCAGCCGGTAGCGCACAATATACTCTTTTTCATGACAAATTGGCGTCAAGCGCTTGATGGACTTGCGCCAGCCGCTATCAAAAGAAAAGCACTGCGATGAAGATCTTCCGCGGCTTCCATCACCCGGAGGTGGCACCGGCCTGCGCCCTCACCATCGGCAATTTCGACGGCGTGCACCGCGGCCACCAGGCCATGCTGGCCCTGCTGAACAGCGAGGCGCAGCACCGCGGCGTGCAAAGCTGCGTGCTGACCTTCGAGCCGCATCCGCGCGACTACTTCGCCGGGGTGCACAAGCGCCCGGATCTCGCGCCCGCGCGCATCGGCACGCTGCGCGACAAGCTGTCCGAGCTGGCGCGCTGCGGCGTGCAGCAGACCATCGTGCTGCCGTTCAACGAAAAGCTGGCACGCCAGGCACCCCAGGCCTTCATCGACGATGTGGTGGTGGGCGGCCTGGGGGCGCGCTACCTGCTGGTGGGCGACGATTTCCGCTTCGGCGCCCAGCGCGCGGGGGACTACGCCATGCTGGACACCGCCGGCCGCGAGCGCGGCTTCGAGGTGGCGCGCATGAACAGCTACGAGGTGCACGGGCTGCGTGTTTCCAGCTCCGCCGTGCGCGACGCCCTGGGCGCCGGCGACATGGAGGAAGCCACTCGCCTGCTGGGGCGCCCGTACGCGATCTCTGGCCACGTGGTGCATGGACGCAAGCTGGGCCGGTCGCTGGGCCGCTCCGCCGCCAGCGGGCCCCACCAGGACGGCTTTCGCACGCTGAACCTGCGCTTTGCGCACTGGAAACCGGCCGCCAGCGGCATCTTCGCGGTATTGGTGCACGGGCTGGACGCCGAGCCCCTGCCCGGTGTGGCCAACCTGGGCGTGCGCCCGTCGCTGGACCCGAGCGACGTGAACGGCGGGCGCGTGCTGCTGGAGACGCATTGCCTGCAGTGGCCCGCTCACCTGGGGGCCGAGGGGGCCTACGGTAAAATTGTGCGCGTGGAACTCCTGCACAAACTGCACGACGAGCTGAAGTACGACAGCCTGGGCGCCCTCACAACCGGCATCGCCAAGGACTGCGATGACGCCCGCGCGTACTTCGCATCCTCCCACGCAGAGACCCGTCGCCAGACCACCCGCGACCGAATTTGACGGGGCCGCCTTCGCCCCGCCAGCGCTTGGCGGGCCGCGCCAGCCCCGCCCTTGTCCTGCCCCCGTGTTTGCCTTTCGGGCCACGCCCGGAACGCCCTTGACCTGAAGGTTCCCATGTCCGACTCCAACCCCAAGAACGCCCCCGCCAGTGCCTACCGCGGCACGCTGAACATGCCCGACACGCCCTTCCCCATGCGCGGCGACCTGCCCAAGCGCGAGCCGGGCTGGGTCAAGGAATGGGACGACAAGGGCATCTACAAGAAGCTGCGCGACGCGCGTAGCGGCGCGCCGAAGTTCATCCTGCACGACGGCCCGCCGTACGCCAACGGCCAGCTGCACATCGGCCACGCGGTGAACAAGATCCTGAAGGACATGATCATCAAGGCGCGCCAGCTCGAGGGCTATGACGCGATCTACGTGCCGGGCTGGGACTGCCACGGCCTGCCGATCGAGAACGCCATCGAAAAGCTGCACGGCCGCAACCTGCCGCGCGACGAGATGCAGGCCAAGGGCCGCGCGTTTGCCACCGAGCAGATCGCGCAGCAGATGGTGGACTTCAAGCGCCTGGGCGTGCTGGGCGACTGGGACAACCCGTACAAGACCATGAATTTTGCGAGCGAGGCCGGCGAGATCCGCGCGCTCAAGAAGGTTATGGAGCGCGGTTTCGTGTACCGTGGCTTGAAGCCCGTGTACTGGTGCTTCGACTGCGCCTCGTCGCTGGCGGAGTTCGAGATCGAATACCAGGACAAGAAGAGCCAGACGCTGGACGTGGCGTTCAAGGCACATGAGCCGGCCAAGCTGGCCGCTGCCTTCGGCCTGCCCGCCCTGTCCAAGGACGCCTTCGCGGTCATCTGGACCACCACCGCCTGGACCATTCCCGCCAACCAGGCACTGAACCTCAATCCCGAGCTGCCGTACGCGCTGGTAGACACCGAGCGCGGCCTGTTCATCGTGGCCGAATCGCTGGTCGAGGCCTGCATGACGCGCTGGGGCCTCACGGGCCAGGTGCTGGCCGTGGTGCCCGGCGAAAAGCTCGCGGGCCTGGAGTTCGAGCATCCGCTGTACGACATGGACGCGGGCTACCGGCGCCTGTCGCCTGTGTACCTGGCCGACTACGCCACTGCCAGCGATGGCACGGGCCTGGTGCACTCCTCGCCCGCCTATGGCGTGGACGACTTCAACTCCTGCGTCGCCCACGGCATGGCCTACGACCAGATCCTGAACCCCGTGCAGGGCAACGGCACCTACGCGGCGGACTTTCCGCTGTTCGGCGGCCAGCACATCTGGAAGGCCGTGCCCGTCATCATCGACGCACTCAAGGTCGCCGGCCGCCTGCTGAACACCACCACCATCACCCACAGCTACCCGCACTGCTGGCGCCACAAGACGCCCGTGATCTACCGCGCCGCGGCGCAGTGGTTCGTGCGCATGGACGAGGGCGAGGGCGTGTTCACCGACCCGGCGCAGAAACCCGCACAGACCCTGCGCCAGATCGCGCTGGAAGCCATCGAGCACACGGCCTTCTACCCCGACAACGGCAAGGCCCGCCTGCGCGACATGATTGCCGGGCGGCCCGACTGGTGCATCTCGCGCCAGCGCAGCTGGGGCGTGCCGATCCCGTTCTTCCTGCACCAGGACTCGGGCGAGCTGCACCCGCGCACCATGGAGATCATCGACCGGGCCGCAGAGATCGTCGAGCAGGGCGGCATCGAAGCCTGGAGCCGTGTGACGGCCGAGGAGATCCTGGGCGCGGAGGACGCCAAGCACTACACCAAGAGCACCGACATCCTGGAAGTGTGGTTCGACTCCGGCTCCACCTTCTGGCATGTGATGCGCGGCACCCACCCCACCATGCACCATGACGAGGGTCCCGAGGCCGACCTGTACCTCGAAGGCCATGACCAGCACCGCGGCTGGTTCCACAGCTCGCTGCTGCTGGCCAGCGCCATCTTCGGGCGCGCACCCTACCGCGGCCTGCTCACGCACGGCTTCACGGTGGACGGCCAGGGCAAGAAGATGAGCAAGTCGCTGGGCAACACCGTCTCGCCGCAGGAGGTGAGCGGCAAGCTGGGCGCCGAAATCATCCGCCTGTGGTGTGCCGCCACCGACTATTCGGGCGACCTGGCCATCGACGACAAGATCCTGGCGCGCGTGGTGGACGCCTACCGCCGCATCCGCAACACGCTGCGCTTCTTGCTCGCCAACGTGAGCGACTTCGACCCGGCCCAGGACGCCGTGCCGTTCGAGCAGCTGCTGGAGATCGACCGCTACGCCCTCTCGCGCGCGGCGCAGCTGCAGCAGGACATCCTGGCGCACTACAAGGTGTATGAGTTCCACCCCGTGGTCGCCAAGCTGCAGCTGTACTGCTCGGAAGACCTGGGGGGCTTTTACCTCGACGTGCTCAAGGACCGCCTGTACACCACGGCGCCCAAGAGCCTGGCGCGCCGCAGCGCGCAGACCGCCCTCTACCAGATCACCCACGCCATGCTGCGCTGGATGGCGCCGTTCCTGTCCTTCACGGCCGAAGAAGCGTGGAAGGTGTTCGGCCAGTCCGAGACCATCTACCTGGAGACCTACCAGACCATTCCCACGGCCGACGAGGGCCTGGCCGCCAAGTGGGAACGCCTGCGTGAGATCCGCGACGCGGTGAACAAGGAGATCGAGACCGTGCGCGCTGCCGGAACCGTGGGCTCGTCGCTGCAGGCTGTGGTCACGCTCACTGCCGCGCCCGAAGACCATGCGCTGCTGGCCAGCCTGGGCGACGACCTGAAGTTCGTGCTCATCGTTTCAGCTACACATTTGGTAGCTGGAAGCGCCCTGCAGATCAGCGTTGCGCCCAGTTTCGATGCCAAGTGCGAGCGCTGCTGGCACTACCGTGCCGACGTGGGCCAGAATCCCGAGCACCCCACGCTCTGCGGGCGCTGCGACAGCAACTTGCATGGCGCCGGTGAAAACCGGGTGCACGCCTGATGGCGCGCGCCGCCGCATCCCGCAGCGCCAGCCTGTGGCCCTGGCTGGCCTGGGCCGTGCTGCTCGTCATTGCCGACCAGTTCACCAAGACGCTGATCCTGGGCTACTACCGCCTGGGCGATGCGACCTACGTGACCAGCTTCTTCAACATCGTGCGGGCGCACAACACCGGGGCGGCGTTCTCCTTCCTGGCCGACGCCGGGGGATGGCAGCGCTGGCTGTTCACGGGCATTGCGCTGGCAACGGCGGTCTTCATCCTGTGGCAGCTGCGCGCCCACCCGGGGCAGAAGCTGTTCTGCTTCGCGCTGTCCAGCATCCTGGGCGGTGCCATCGGCAACGTGGTGGACCGCCTGCAGCATGGCTACGTCGTGGACTTCCTGGACTTTCACCTGCGCGGCTGGCATTTCCCGGCCTTCAACGTGGCCGACTGCGCCATCACCGTGGGCGCGGCCTGCCTGATCCTGGACGAACTGCTGCGCGTGCGCCGCGCCGGCTGAAGGCATCCCCCTGGGCGCCGTGGCGGCGCCCGATCACGGGTATGCTGCACTGTTTCACGGTTCCACGGGACCGTTTTAAGGAGTTCTGAGCCCGCCCATGAAGCACCTGCTGAATCTGCTGGCCGCCATTGCCCTGCTGGTCTGGGGCACGCACCTCGTGCGCACCGGCGTGCTGCGCGTGTTCGGCGCCAATCTGCGCACCATGCTGGCGCGCAGCATGGGCAACCGCTTTTCCGCCGCGCTCTCGGGCATGGGCGTGACGGCGCTGGTGCAGTCCAGCACCGCCACCTCGCTCATGACCTCGTCCTTCGTGGGCCAGGGCCTGATCACGCTGCCCGCGGCGCTGGCCGTGATGCGCGGCGCCGACGTGGGCACCGCGCTCATGTCCGTGCTGTTCTCGCTGGACCTGTCGTGGCTGTCGCCGCTGTTCATCTTCGTGGGCGTGGTGCTGTTCATCGCGCGCCAGGCCGGCACCGCCGGGCGCGTGGGGCGCGTGCTGATCGGCCTGGGGCTGATGCTGCTGGCGCTGGAGATGGTGATGCAGGCCAGCGGCCCCATGCTGGCCTCGCCCGTCATCAAGATGGTGCTGGGCTCCGTGCGCAGCGACATTGCGCTGGAGATCATCCTGGGCACGGTGCTGGCCGTGCTGGCCTACTCCAGCCTCGCCATCGTGCTGCTGATCGCGGCCATGGCCGCCTCGCACGTGGTGCCGCTGGACGTGGCCCTGGGTCTGGTGCTGGGCGCCAACCTGGGTAGCGGCCTAGTGGCGGTACTGACCACCGCCAAGTCGGCCGTGGAGGTGCGCCAGGTGACTGTGGGCAACCTGGTGTTCAAGGTCATGGGCGTGCTGCTGGTGGCGCCGTTCATCGGGCTGTGGCTGCGGCACCTGCAGCCGCACATGCCCGGCACGGCCCAAGGCGTGGTGCTGTTCCACCTGGCCTACAACATCCTCATCAGCGTGGGCTTCATCGGCTTCACGCAATGGGTGGCGCGCGCCGTGGCGTGGCTGCTGCCCAAGCCCGAAAGCGCGCAGCGCCGCCGCCCGCAGCACCTGGACCCGTCCGCGCTGTCCACGCCCTCGCTGGCCATCTCCTGCGCGGCGCGCGAGGCGCTGTACCAGGCCGACGTGGTGGAGACCATGCTGCTGGGCGTGCTGCAGGTCATACGCCACAACGACCAGGACCTGGCCGAACGCCTGCGCAAGATGGACGACGAGGTGGACGAGCTGTACTCCGCGATCAAGTACTACCTGACGAAGATCTCGCGCGAGGCCCTGGGCGAGGAGGAAAGCCGCCGCTGGGCCGACATCATCAGCTTCACCATCAACATGGAGCAGGTGGGCGACATCATCGAGCGCGTGCTGCAGGACATCGAGGACAAGAAGATCCGCAAGGGCCGCGACTTCTCCGAGGCCGGCATGGCCGAGATCACCGAACTGCACCAGCGCCTGATAGACAACCTGCGCCTGGGCATGAGCGTGTTCCTGAACGGCAACCTGCGCGATGCGCAGCGCCTGCTGGAAGAGAAGGTGCGCTTTCGCGACCTGGAGCGCGCCTACGCCGCCAGCCACCTGCTACGGCTGTCGGACGGCACGGTGCCGGCCATGGAGACCAGCTCGCTGCACATCGACCTGATCAGCGACCTCAAGCGCATCAACTCGCACATCTGCTCCATCGCCTACCCCATCCTGGAGTCGGCCGGCGCGCTGGCCCCCAGCCGCCTCAAGGCCCTGCGCGCGGCGCCCGCGCCGCTGAACGATCACCCCTGAGGCGCTGTCGCCTGGGGACGGCGCGCATAGCGCTGCGCCAGCACCGCGCACACCATGAGCTGCATCTGGTGGAACACCATCAGCGGCAGCACGATGGCGCCCGCGGCCTCTGAGGGGAACAGCACCTTGGCCATGGGTACGCCGCTCACCAGGCTCTTCTTGGAGCCACAGAACACGATGGTGATCTCATCCTCCTTGGAAAAACCCAGGCGCCGCGCCAGCCAGGTGGTGGCGGTGAGCGCCAGGCCCAAGATCACCGCGCACACCACCAGCAGGCCGGCCAGCGCGGGCAGCGGCAACTCGCGCCACAGGCCGCCCACCACGGCTGCGCTGAATGCGGTGTAGACCACCAGCAGCACCGAGCCCTGGTCCACGTACTTGAGCGTCGCCGCGTGGCGGCCAATGAAACCGCCGATCCACGGCCGCAGCAGGTGCCCCGCAACGAAGGGCAGCATCAGCTGCAGCATGATGCGACCGATGCTGCCCAGCACATCCTGCTGCACCGCGCCCGAGGCCTGCGGCAGCACCACGCCCACCAACAGCGGCGTGATCACGATACCCAGCAGGGTGGAGGCGGAAGCGCTGCAGATGGCCGCCGCCATGTTGCCACGCGCCACCGCCGTGAACGCGATGGCCGACTGCACCGTGGCCGGCAGCACACACAGGAACAGCACGCCGGTGTACAGCTCTGGCGTCACCAGCGGCTGCAGCACCGGCCGCAGCACTAGGCCCAGCACCGGAAACAGCATGAAGGTGCTGGCCACCACCAGCAGGTGCAATCGCCAGTGGCCGATGCCTGCGATCACGGCCTCGCGCGACAGCTTGGCGCCATGCATGAAGAACAGCAGCGCCACCACGCCCACGGTGGCCTTCTCGAAAAACGCGCCCACGGCGCCGGATGCAGGCAGCAGGCTGGCCAGCGTGACGGTGGCCACGAGGGCAAGGGTGAAGTTGTCGGGCAGCAGACGGGAACGGGCCATGGTGTGCGAGGAGCGGTGGAGAAAGCGTGCCGTAGTGCGGCGAGCCTGCCGGCGCAGGCATGAGGCCTGGATTGTCGGGCATGTGCCCCTATGGCGTCGGCGCGCCGCATGTTCTCCAGTCCGCTGCACAGGCAACCGCCGCGGCGGCGCTTCACTAACGAATGAAATCGCTGTCTAACGCTTGTCCATTATGCGGTAACAGCTATTGTTTTAATAGCAAATCACCACCCATAGAAACCGGCCAGCACCAGCGCCGCCTCCGGCGTGAACGCCCCTTGAGCCAGGCGGTCGTGCACCTCGCCATGGGTCAGGCATTCGAAGTGCGCCACTTCGCCATCCTGGTTCACCGGCACCACGCCCTCGGGCACGGTGGCGTGGAACCAGTCGATGCGCTCCACCATGTAGCCGGTGCCACCCGCCTCGCTGCTGGGCTGCGCAAACTGCACATGGCCGCCGGCTGCCAGGGCCTGCAGTTGCTCCAGGCGCAGCCCGGCCTCCTCCCATGTCTCGCGCGCCAGGGCTTCATGCAGGCTGTCGGCCGCGGACACCATGCCGCCCATCAGCGTGTCCCACTGGCCGGGGTTGTTGGGCTTGGTGAAGGAGCGCTGCTGCACCCACAGGGCGCCCCCCGCCGTGCAGCCCACCAGGTGCACGGCCTGCGTGGCCAGGCCCAGCACGCGCACGGCCCCGCGCTCCACGGTCGCCAGGCGCCGGCCATCGGGCGTGCACACGGCCAGTTGCTCGTCGCGCCAGGGGCCGCAGCAGCCCGCCGCGCGCAGCGCATGGGCCAGCGCATTCAGCGCCGCCGTGGCCTCCTGCGCCGGCAGGGCCCACGCGGGTTGCCCTTGATGCTCTACTTGTGATAGCTGCCAGCGCTTGTCCAGTAACCTCTGAATGCCAATCTGATCAAAAACCGCGGCATCCACCGACCCCACGCACTCGTGCCCCAACAGCAGCGGCACACGCGGTGCCACTGGCGGGCAATGCGCCTGCCGGCGTGCGGCGGCCACCCAGGCGGGCGCCGGCTGGCTGGGCGCCGTCATTCCAGCGTGAGGATGGTGGAGCCCGTGGTCTTGCGCGCCTCCAGGTCGCGGTGCGCCTGCTGCACGTCGCGCAGCGCATAGCGCTGGGCAATGTGGATCTTCACCTGGCCGCCGGCCACCACGGCGAACAGGTCGTCTGCCATGGCCTGCGTGGCCTCGCGCGTGGTGATGTGGCTGAACAGCGTCTGGCGCGTGACGTACAGCGAGCCCTTGGCGCCCAGCATACCGGGTGCGAACGGCGCCACGGGCCCCGACGCGTTGCCGAAGCTGGCCATCAACCCGAAGGGACGCAGGCAATCCAGCGACTTGTCCCAGGTGTCCTTGCCCACGGAGTCGTACACCACCTTCACGCCGCGCCCGCCGGTGATCTCCTTGACCCGGGCGGCGAAGTCTTCCTTGGCATAGTTGATGGCATAGGCCGCGCCGTTGTCCAGCGCCAGCTGGCACTTGGCGTCCGATCCTGCGGTGCCGATGAGCTGCAGGCCCAGGGCCTTGGCCCACTGGCAGGCGATCAGGCCCACGCCCCCCGCGGCCGCGTGGAACAGTACGAAGTCGCCGGGCTCCAGCCCTTCGACGGGGCGGGTTTTCTTCAGCAGGTACTGGGCGGTCAGGCCCTTGAGCATCATGGCCGCACCGGTCTCGAAGCTGATCGCATCGGGCAGCTTGCACACGCACTTGGCGGGCATCACGCGCACTTCGCAGTAGCTGCCGGGCGGCTGGCTGGCGTAGGCCGCGCGGTCGCCGACACGCAGGTGCGTGACGCCCTCGCCCACCGCCTCGATCACACCCGCGCCCTCCATGCCGATGCTGGCCGGCATGTTCAAGGGGTACAGGCCGGTGCGGTGGTACACGTCGATGAAGTTCAGGCCCACCGCGCGGTGGCGGATGCGCACCTCGCCCGGGCCGGGCTCGCCGACCTGCACGTCAACGATCTGGAGTTCTTCGGGGCCACCGTGCTGGCGGATCTGAACGGCGAGGGTCATGGGAATGGGTCTCCTGGAATGATTGCAAGCGAACGCCGCAGATGCTGCCATGATTTGCCAGCCCTTGCCGTGCGCGGGACACACACGGGAGGACGCCGACTGTCACGCCTTTCGCTTACAGTTGCTGCCCCTATGACCCAACGACTCTCACCGGGCACGATTGCGATGCTCGTGGCCGCGCCGCTGCTATGGGCCGGCAATGCCGTGGTCGGACGCGCGCTGAACACGCTGATCCCGCCCATCACCCTGAACTTCGTGCGCTGGCTGCTGGCGTTTGCGCTGCTGCTGCCGCTGGCCTGGCAGGTGCTGCGCCCCGGCAGCCCGCTGTGGCCGCACTGGCGCCGCTATGCGCTGCTGGGCCTGCTGGGCATCGGCAGCTACAACGCGCTGCAGTACCTGGCGCTGCAGACCTCCACGCCGCTGAACGTGACGCTGGTGGGCTCGGGCATGCCGGTATGGATGCTCATCATCGGCGCGCTGTGCTTCGGCGTGCCGGCCTCGCGCAGGCAAATAGCGGGGGTGCTGCTGTCGGTGGCCGGCGTGGTGCTGGTGCTCAGCCGCGGCAGCTGGGAGCAATTGCTGGCGCTGCGCCTGGTGCCGGGCGACCTGTACATGGTGGCGGCCACCATCTCCTGGTCGTTCTACAGCTGGCTGCTGGTGCGCACCAGCGAGCCGCGCGAACTGCGCGGCGACTGGGCGGCCTTCCTCATGGCGCAGATGATCTTTGGACTGGGCTGGTCGGGCGCCTTTGCGGGCGTGGAATGGTCACTGGGCGCCACGCAGATCACCTGGGGCTGGCCGCTGGCCGCTGGCCTGGCCTTCATCGCCGTGGGCCCGGCCATCCTGGCCTACCGCTTTTGGGGCGTGGCGGCGCAACGCGCGGGGCCGGTGGTGGGGGGATTCTTCATCCTAGAAACGGCAGTTGCCCTCGCGAGAATGCGCTGGAAGGCAGCACTGGCGGGGGCGCTGGGTGATTTGGCAGACTCACCCCATGGGTGAAGCAAAGCGAAGACGAGAACGCGCGCTGGTTGGGCGTGGCGAGCAGGGCGAAGAGGCGCAGGTGGTGGACACGCTGGGCGGGCGCATGCACGTGCGCTGGGACCGCGGTGCGGCGGCTACGCCGCACGGCCAGTTGGCCTTCTTCGCCGAGTTTTTGGCGACCACTGGGGTGTTCGAGCGCTGGGTGTCAGCGTGTCCGTTGGCGTATCAGAGCGGCAACGCGCCGGACAAGCGCGATGTGCTGGGCACGCTGATGCTGGGGCTGCTGGCGGGCCACCGACGCTACGCCCACATCACCGCGCTGCGGGGTGACGCGGTGGCAGCGCAGGCGCTGGGCATGAACAAGGTTGTCAGCGAGGACGCGCTGCGCCGAGCGCTGGAGCGCATCGATGAGGGGGCCAGCACGGCGTGGATGCGCCCGGCGCTGATGCATTCAGTGCGCGAGGCACTGGACAAGCCGTGGGTGCTGGACATCGACGCGAGCATCAAGCCGTTGTACGGCCACCAGGAGGGCGCCGAGCTGGGCTACAACCCGAGCAAGCCCGGGCGGCCCAGCCATGTGCTGCACACCTTCTGGGTGGGCAACCTGCGTTTGGTGCTGGACGTGCAGGTCAGCGCGGGCAAGCAGCACACCAGCGTGCACGCCAAGGCCGCGCTGGGTCGCCTGCTCGACGAGTTGGGAGACAAGCGCCCGGCGCTGGTGCGCGGCGACTCGGGCTACGGCAACGAGGGCATCCTGCTGGAGCTCGAACGCCGAGGCCAGCCCTACCTGCTGCGCCTACGCCAGACGGCCAAGGTGCAGCGCCTGGTGGCTCAGCAGTTTGCTCGGCAAGACTGGAGTCGTGCGGACAACCAAGGCTGTCAGATGGTCGAGGACTGGCTGCAACTGCACGGCTGGAGCAGCAAGCGCCGGGTGGTGATCGTGCGCCAGCGCATCAAGGGCGGCATCGCGCGCGAACGCCGTGTCAACGGCAAGCAGCTCAAGCTGGACCTGGCCGGCCCGAGCGTGCACGAGGGCGATCGGCTGTGGGAGTACGCGGTCATGGTCACCGATGCGGCCTACCCCATCGAAGCCATCGGCCAGCTCTACCGGGACCGCGCCGACTGCGAGAACGGCTTCGACGAGTTGAAGAACCAGTGGGGCCTGTCGGGCTTTACGACCCGCGACATCAACCGCTGCCAGACCACGGCGCGGGCCTGCGCGTTGGTCTACAACTGGTGGAGTTGGTACTGCCGGGCGGCCAACCCGACGGCCCGAATGGAGGCCATTACAAGCCGCCCGCTACTGCTGGCTGCCGTGGGTCGGGCCGCCCATAGCGGCGGGCAGACCACGCTGTACCTCACGCCCATGCACGGCCAGGCCAACCTGCTCAGACCTCTGATCGCCAATATCCAGGCGGCCCTGCAGCACGTCAGAGCTGCTGCGGAGCAGTTCAAATCAGCAGACCCCTGGACCTTCCTGCTGCGCTACATCAGCAACATGATCGCCCCTGCCTTGCCTGCCTTCACCACCCCAGCAGCGCTGCAGGCATCCGGGTAACTGCCGTTTTTAGGTTCATCAACCTCACACCGCTGTTCGCGGCGGTGCTGTCCACGATCTTCCTCGGAGAAGCGCCGCACCTGTACCACGCTCTGGCGTTCGCGCTGATCGTGGGTGGCATCGTGGTGTCGTCGCGCAGGGCCTAGGCCGGCGCGCGCACAGGCGTTAGTGCGCTGCTGCGGGTTGCGCCTGCGGCGCGTCGCCGTAGCGGGCCTGCAGCGCCTCCACCGGCATGGGGTGCGCCAGCAGGTAGCCCTGGTACACGTCGCAGCCATGCAGCGCGAGAAAGCTGCGCTGTTCCTCTGTCTCTACCCCCTCGGCCACCACTTCCAGATCCAGGTTGCGCGCCATGCCCAGGATGGTCTGCACCACCACATCGTCGCTGCGACTCTCGCCCAGGTGGTGCACGAAAGTGCGGTCGATCTTCAGCCGATGCAAGGGCAGCCGCGTGAGGTAGGCCAGTGAAGAGTAGCCCGTGCCGAAATCGTCCACGGCGAAACGCACACCCTTGGTGCGCAGCTGGTGCATTTTGGCGATGGAGTCTTCCACGTCCTCCAGCACCAGGGATTCGGTAAGTTCCAACTCCAGCCGGTGCGCCGGTGCGCCGCTGTGCTGCAGGAGCTGCGCCAGCTGCTCCACGAAGTCGAGGCTGCGGAACTGGCGCGCGCTCACATTCACGCTCAGCGACAGGTCGCGCAGCCGCGGCGATGCCTGCCAGCGCGCCAGCAGCTCGCAGGCGCTGGCCAGCGCCCAGCGGCCCAGGGGCACGATGAGCTCGCTGTCCTCCGCCACGCCGATGAACTCCGCAGGCAGCACCAGGCCGCGCTCAGGGTGCTCCCAGCGCAGCAGCGCCTCGACCCCCACCACGGCGCCGTCGCGCGTGAACTGGGGCTGCAGGTGCAGCAGGAACTGCCCTTCGCGCAGCGCATCCTGCAGGTCCGACTCCAGCCGCGCACGCGCGCTCAGCGCCACCTGCATGCGAGGGTCGAAGAAGCACACCGCGTTGCCGCGCTGCGCCTTGACCTGGTACATGGCGATGTCCGCCTGCTTGAGTACTTCGGCCGCAGTCTGCAGCACGCTGCCGAACAGCGCGGCGCCCACGCTGCAGCTGCCGTGGTAGCTCTGTCCCGCGATCGGATAGGGCTGCGCCAGCAGTTGCACGACCTTCTCGGCCACGGCGCGCACCTGCTCGCGGGCGCGTTCCGCCTCGGTCGCCAGGCCGGCCAGCAGCACCACGAATTCGTCCCCGCCCAGGCGCGCCACGATGTCGCCCACGCGCACGCCGCTTTCCAGGCGGCGGGCCACCTGCTGCAACAGGTAGTCCCCGATCTCGTGGCCCAGGGTGTCGTTAAGGGTCTTGAAATGGTCCAGGTCGATGAACAGCACCGCGCCATGCGTGCCCGTACGCACCGCCGATGCGCTGGCATCGCCCAGCTGATCCAGCAGCAGGCGCCGGTTGGGCAGGCCGGTGAGCTGGTCGTAGAACGCCAGGTGCTCCACCTCGGCCGTGGCCAGCCGCAGGTCGGTCACGTCGTGGTAGATGATGACCACGCCGCCATCGGCCGTGGCGCGCTCGGTGATCTGCACGTAATGGCCGTTGGGCAAAAGCTGCTCCACCCCGCCTCGCGGCGTGCACTGCTGCTGCAGGCGCTCCTCCACCCACGCGCGCTTTTCCTCCGCGCTCGCGCCGGGCAGGTGGTAGTGCACAGTCGTCTCCAGCACGCGGCGAAACGGCACGCCCTCCCCGATGGTGCTGACGAGCCAGGGGAACATCTCCTCGAAGCGCAGGTTCCACTGCACCACGCAGCGCTGTGCGTCCAGCAACACGAAGCCGCTCACCATGGCTTCGAGCGCCTGGTCCAGCGTGGCCTTGGAGCGCGCCACCACCCGCCGCGCACTGTGCATGCGCCGCAAGTACAGGGCGACCACGCTTCCCGCGGCCACCACCGTGGCCGCAAACAGCAGCGCGCCGAACAGCACCGTCAGCGCCTCCTGCCGCCAGCCCGCCAGCGCCGCGTCGCGCGGCAGGCTGACGGTGGCCCACAGATCGGGGTAGATGAGCGGACGCGCCACCACCATGGCCGGCTTGCCCGACAGCCGCGCGCTGGCCTGCCATGCGTGCACGCCATCGTCCGCGCTGCCTTCCTGCAGGGCCGGCGCTGCGCGCTCCTGGCGCTCCACGGTCCCCTGTGGCGCCTCCACGCCCAGCAGCAGCACGCCTTGCGTGCGCTCCAGCGTCACTTCCATGTCGGGAACCTCCAGCCCCTGCATCAGCACCGCCACCAGTGCTTCCGTCGGCACCTGCGCGACGACCAGCAGCGGCGTGCCGTCGCCCATGCGCAACTGGCGCGCCATGTACAGCACCCGCTCGGAACTGGTAGGACTCACCACGGGTTGGCTGACGGACAGCGTGGCCACCGCGGGCGCGAGGGCGGCCGCCAGGAAGCCTTCGGGCAGCTCCACGCCGCCCAGTTCGCCGGTGGACGCCGAAGATGCCAGCACGGCGCCCCGCGCATCGAGCAGCGCCACGTAGCGCAGCAGGAGGTTCTGCCGCGCCACGCCGCGCAGCAGCGTGTCGGCCCCCGCCACGTCAAGGCCCGCACGGTCGCGTGCGCGCAGGGCCAGCAGCTCTTCCGTATGCGCCAACAGCACGTCGAAAGAGAGCAGCGTGCGGTTCATGCCCGCCTCCGCCCCCGCGGCAAAACGGGTGACGCGCGCCTCGGCAACGTCCAGCGCGTCCGCGCGCGTATGCCACAGCAGCACGGCCACCGCCACCGCCAGCCCTGCGAGCAGCGCAGCCACCACCCCCCAGGTGATCAGGTGCAGGCGCCTGCCGGGCATGGGCTTCATGGCTGCACCGGCGCACTCATGCGGCGCGCAGGACCGATGGTGCGATCCCAGATATCACGGCAGCGGGCGCCGCAGCGCCGGACCCAGCGCGGCAGCACCACGGTGTTGAAGATGGTCTCGCGCCGCGCCTCGTCCTGCGCGCGCACCGGCACCAGCGCCATGGCGCCCTGGCGCCCCGTGGTGCAGCTGGGGCTCCCGACATTGCAGGCCAGGCCCTGCTCGGTCTCGCCCTGGGCACTGAGCCACACGGCCGTCTCCAGCTTGGGCAGCTCGGCCTGCAGCAGCTGGCGCAGATCGGCGGGCAGCGCCTGCCAGGCCGCGCGATTGGCCGCAAACACCGCCATGCCCCAGCTGATGGGCATGGGGTAGAGATAGGCCGCATGTGCGTGCAGACCGAGGATGTTGCCCGACATGCTGGCGGTGACGGCGCATTCGCTGGCGCCCGTCTCCATGCTCTTGACCACCTGTGCGAACGGCACGCGCTGGGGCTTGGCGCCCAGTGCCGCAAAAAAGTCGCCCTGCGCGGCCGATGACACCCGCACATGCCGCCCGCGCAGGTCATCCAGGCCCAGCAGCGGGTCCTTGCAGAACAGCACCTGCGCCGGGTAAACGTAAACCGCCAGCAGCTCCACGCCATGCTCCTCGCGCAGGGCTTTCTCCAGGTACGGACGGAAGGCCGCGAGCGAAGCGCGCAGCGTCGCCAGGTCCGGATTCAGCCCCGGCAGGTCCACGGCGGTGTACTGGGGGTACTGTGCCGACAGGGAGCTCATGAGCACCGTGCCGAAGGGCACCACGCCCAGTTGCAAGAGGCGCAGCATCTCCATGCCCGGAACGCCGGCACGGTCGAAGGGCACGATATCGGCGCGGTAGCGGCCCTCGCTCAGGCGCGGCAAATCGCGCGTCCAGAAGGGCGCCTCCAGTTGCGTGTACTGCGTGACGCCGGCCAGCCCTCCCACCACGCGCAGGCGCAACGGCGCGGCATCGGCCGCGGGCGTGTCCGGCGCGCCGGCGTGCGCGGCCGCGCACAGCAGCGCCGCGCCCCACAAGGCCAGCCGCCCGCGCAGTGCGGGGCAGCGCATCCGTCGTCCCAGCAGTTGCATGCAACACCCTTTCGGCACCTGAGCCCTGCACCCGCCCGCCCCCATCGCGGCGCGGGGCATGGCGGTCGGTCGGCGCATTCTCGCCCGTTGTGGTCTGGCGCGTTCCTCAGAAGGTGCCGGGATAGGCACCGCCGTCAGCCAATACGTTCTGCCCCGTCATATAGCCCGCGTGCACGCTGCACAGGAAGGCGCAGATGGCGCCGAACTCCTGCGGCGTACCAAAACGGCGCGCCGGGATGGCGCCTTGCTGGGCGCGGCGCACTTCATCGAGGCTCTTGCCGGTCTTGCCGGCCGCGGCCTGGAGGGTGCCCGCGAGCCGGTCGGTATCGAACTTGCCCGGCAGCAGGTTGTTGATGGTGACGCCCTGCGCGGCAATGGCGCTGCGCGCCGCGCCGGCCACAAAGCCGGTCAAGCCGCTGCGCGCGCCATTGGACAGGCCCAGGATGTCGATGGGGGCCTTCACTGCGCTGGAGGTGATGTTGACGATGCGGCCAAAGCCCCGCTGCGCCATGCCGTCCACCGTGGCGCGGATCAGTTCGATGGGCGTGAGCATGTTGGCATCCACCGCGCGCATCCAGGCATCGCGGTCCCACTCGCGGAAATCGCCGGGCGGGGGGCCGCCGGCGTTGGTGACCACGATGTCGAAGTCCCGGCCCGGCCCGCCAGCTATGGAAAAAACGGCTGCGCGCCCCTCTGGGGTGGTGATGTCGGCCGCCGCAGCCAGCACCTTGGGTTGGTTACCATTTTGGCCCCTAACGCCCGATGCATCTGCGCCAATAGCTATCAAATCAGAAGCAGTGCGCTGCAATTCATCGGCATTGCGGGCGTTGATCACCACGTTCACGCCCTCGCGCACCAGCGCCTCGGCGCAGCCGCGGCCCAACCCCTTACTGGCCCCGCAGACCAGCGCCCATTTACCCGCGATACCCAGATCCATACCGTGCTCCATCGCCGCCGGAGGCGGTTCCTGCAAAACAATTTGAAACGATCATAGTGGACACTGCCCACACCCGCATCAGGACCACCGCCCGCGTCGAACACCGCGCGGGGCACGAAAACCCGTCCTCCGTCCCAGGGAATGACCATCAACCGAACCGTCAGACGCGCGCGGCCATGACGGGTGTTGCACCGATCATGCTCCTGAGTGCCGCCATGCCAGGGCCCGCGTGCTGGAAGGCGATTCTCTTCGGCACGCCTGAGCAGCGGCTGCAGCGCCGTCGGGTGTCGCCCAGGCAGCCGGCGCTGGCGTCCAGTACCTGCTCCTTCAGCGCGTTCACCCGATGCGTCGCCGCACCAGCCCGCCACTGTAGACGAGATACACCGCATCGCCCGCCAGGAAGACCGGCGACCGCGGCATCGCAGCGGGCGGGCACCGCGCGGCGGTTGTCGGCGCGACACGCGGCTGCGTAGCCGGCAGCTACGTTGGAGGCAGGCCGGAACGCGCCTCCCACCAAAGCATCCCTCACCCTTTCAACGCTTGTCGTCCAAGCGCCACCAGCGCCCCTTTCAGGAGCATCTGCGCCATTACCCCGTCGCCGCCACGCATAAAAAAAGCGCCCCGGAAAGGGGCGCCTTGCAAGGGGTGCCCTGGCACATGCCAGGGCGGCCATCTGCGTCAGTCCTCGACGAACGCTTCCTCGCGCTTCTTGCTCACCGCGGGCAGCAGCACGATGACCAGCAGCAGGGCCGCGGCCGCCAGCAGGCCGGCAGAAATGGGGCGCGTGACGAACACGCTCCAGTCGCCACGCGACAGCAGCAGCGCGCGGCGCAGGTTTTCTTCCATCATCGGGCCCAGGATGAAGCCCAGCAGCAAGGGAGCGGGTTCCACCCCCAGCTTGTAGAACAGGTAGCCGATGACACCGAATCCGCCCACCATCCACACGTCGAACGTGTTGTTGTTGGTGGAGTACACCCCCACCGCGCAGAACAGCACGATGGACGGGAACAGCCAGCGATAAGGCACGGAGAGCAGCTTGATCCACACGCCGATCAGCGGCAGGTTCAGGATCACCAGCATGGCGTTGCCGATCCACATCGAGGCGATCAGGCCCCAGAACAGCTCGGGGTTGCTGGTCATCACCTGCGGGCCGGGCTGGATGTTGTGGATGGTCATGGCACCCACCATCAGCGCCATCACGGCGTTGGGCGGAATGCCCAGTGTCAGCAGCGGGATGAAGGAGGTCTGCGAACCCGCGTTGTTGGCCGACTCGGGAGCCGCCACGCCGCGGATGTTGCCCTTGCCGAACGGCACTTCGCCGGGCTTGAGCTTGGTCTTCTTCTCGATGGTGTAGGCCGCGAAGGCCGACAGCAGCGCGCCGCCACCGGGCAGGATCCCGAGGGCCGAGCCCAGGGCCGTGCCGCGCAGCATGGCGGGGAGCATGCGCTTGAAGTCCTGTGCCGTGGGGAACAGGCCGTGCACCTTGGCGGCAAACACTTCGCGCTCGTCGTCGGGCTTGGACAGGTTGGCGATGATTTCGCCGTAGCCGAACACGCCCATGGCGATCACGGTGAAACTGATGCCGTCGGTCAGCTCGGGGATGTCAAAGCTGTAGCGGGCTACGCCGGAGTTCACGTCCGTGCCCACCAGGCCCATCAACAGGCCCAGCACGATCATGGCGACGGCCTTGAGCAGCGAGCCCGAAGCCAGCACCACGGCACCGATCAGGCCCAGCACCATCAGCGAGAAGTACTCGGCGGGGCCGAACTTGAAGGCCACTTCCGTCAGCGGGGGCGCAAAGGCCGCCAGGATCAACGTACCCACGCAGCCCGCGAAGAACGAGCCAATGCCAGCAGCCGCCAGTGCCGGGCCTGCACGGCCCGCGCGCGCCATCTGGTAGCCGTCGATCACGGTCACCACGGAGGACGACTCGCCCGGCAGGTTCACCAGGATGGCGGTGGTGGAGCCGCCGTACTGCGCGCCGTAATAGATGCCAGCGAGCATGATCAGCGCGGCCACGGGCGGCAGCGCATAGGTGGCGGGCAGCAGCATGGCGATGGTGGCCACGGGGCCCACGCCGGGCAGCACGCCGATCAGCGTGCCCAGCAGACAGCCGATGAAACAGTAGATCAGGTTCTGGAACGTAAACGCGACGCCAAAACCCATCGAGAGGTGTTCAAACAATTCCATGGTCTAGATCTCCGAATCAACCCACGATGAAGCTAGGCCAGACGGGGAACTGCAGAGCCAGCCCCCAGATGAATGCCACGTAGCTGCCCACGGCCAGGATGGTGGCCAGGATGAACACTTCCTTGAAGTGGAACTGGTTGCCCGCCAGGCTGGCCACGAAAGTCAGGCCGTAGATGGCAACGATCAGGCCCATGGCCGGCACGCCGAAGCTGGGCAGGCCCGCCAGCAGCACGCCGAACAACAGGTTGGCGGAAATGATGAAGAAGATCTGCTTCCACGCCCACTTGCCGATCTTGTCGCCGTCCACCGTCTCAACCACGGTGGCCTTGAACATGATGACGGCGCCGATGATGCCCAGCAGAATGCCCAGCAGCAGGGGGAAGTAGCCCGGGCCCATGCGGGCGCCGGTTCCTACGCTGTAGGTGGTGGCGCCCCAGGCAAAACCACCGCCGACGACGAGGAACATGAGGCCGGAAAAGAAATCTTTCTGACTCTTGATTTTCACGAATGTCTCCCAAAAGGAACGCGACGGGCGATTGTGGAGTGTCGGGCAGCGTTTCTCGATGTGGATTCCACCTACCGGTAGATACAAGTTTTCCCTAGAGGCAACACCCCCGGAACTGCCCTTAGCACGGCACCGACCGCTGCGCGGCGTCGAAGGTGGCGCGAGGGCCCTGGTCAGGCCGGGCCTGCGCCGCAGGAGCGCGGACATACCGCCTTCCACCGCGTTGTGAAGGATGGGCGCGCGCCTGATGCATGCGGCGGAACGGCGCATCTGCTGCGCCGCGATGGCAGAGGTGTGGGTGCTACTCGAGCGGCGGGGTGGCGGCGATGACTTCCTCGAACGTGGTCACGCCTTCGGCCGCGCGCAGCGCGCCCGCCAGGCGCAGCGGGCGCATGCCGTCCTGCACGGCCTGGCGGCGCAGCGCGTCGATGGAGGGCGATTGGTTCACCTGGGTCTTGAGCGCCTCGCTCACGGTGAGCAGTTCATAAAGCCCCATGCGGCCGCGAAAGCCCGTCATACGGCACTCCACGCACCCCACGGGCCTATAGGCGCGATAGCCCCCGTTGATCTTCCAGGGGCGGATCATGTCGGCCAGCGCCTCGGGGTCGGCCGCCTCGTCCACCTGCCGGCAGTGCCGGCACAGCGTGCGCACCAGGCGCTGCGCCAGCACCCCCAGCAGCGTGGCGTTGATGAGGTACGGCGGCACGCCCAGCTCCATGAGGCGCGTGACGGCGCTGGGCGCGTCGTTGGTGTGCAGGGTGGAGAACACCAGGTGGCCGGTGAGCGCGGCCTGCACGGCCATGTCGGCGGTGGCCAGGTCACGGATCTCGCCCACCATGATCACGTCCGGGTCCTGGCGCATGAGGGCACGCAGCCCTTCGGCGAAGGTGAAGTCCAGCTGCGGCTGCACCTGCGTCTGGTTGAAGCTGGGCTCGATCATCTCGATCGGGTCCTCCACCGTGCTCACGTTCACCTCCTCGGTGGCCACGCGCTTCAGGGTGGAGTACAGCGTAGTGGTCTTGCCCGAGCCCGTGGGCCCGGTCACCAGGATGATGCCGTGCGGGCGCTTGACGAGTTGCTCCCAGCGCTGCGCATCGTGCGCGGTGAAACCCAGCGCGTCCAGATCCTTCACGGCGTTGTCGGGGTCGAAGATGCGCATCACCATCTTCTCGCCGAAAGCGGTAGGTAGCGTGGACAGGCGCATTTCCACCTCGTCGCCACGCGGGTTGCGCGTCTTGATGCGGCCGTCCTGCGGGCGGCGCTTTTCCACCACGTCCATGCGGCCCAGCAGCTTCACCCGCGCCACCATGGCATTGAGCACGCCCATGGGCATCTGGTAGACGGCATGCAACACGCCGTCGATGCGAAAGCGGATCACGCCCTGCTCGCGGCGCGGCTCCAGGTGGATGTCGCTCGCGCGCTGGTCGAAGGCGTATTGCCACAGCCAGTCCACCACGCGCACCACCCCCTGGTCGTTGGCGTCCAGCTGCTTGTTGGTCTTGCCCAGCTCCACGAGCTGCTCGAAGCTGCTGCCCGCGGCGCCGCCTCCGGCCTTCTGCGCCTCGCGCACCGACTTGGCCAGCGCATAGAACTCCGCCGTGTAGCGCGTGATGTGCTGGGGGTTGGCCAGCACGCGCCGTACCGTGCGCCGGGACTGGCGCTCCACCTCGGCCACCCAGTCATGCAGGAAGGGCTCGGCCGTGGCCACCACCACCTCCTTGGAGGTCACCTGCACCGGCAGCACCTTGTGGCGCTCGGCGTAGCTGGCGCTCATGGCGTCGGCCACACGGCCCACGTCCACCTTCAGCGGGTCGATGCGCAGAAACGCCAGGCCGCAGCGCTGGGCCACGTATTCGGTGAGGATGTCCACGTCCAGCGGCTTGCCGTCGCTGGCGCGCAGCATGGCCACGTTGCCCAGCCGCACCAGTGGGTGCTGGCTGCTTTCGGCCTGCGAGCAGCGTGCGATGGTGCGTTGCGCCTGCTCGGCGGTGATCACGCCATCGGCACGCAGCCAATCGACGATGAGCCGCCACTGCAACGGGCCGGTGGGCCCGCCGGCGGCCGTGGGGGGGGATGCGGGCAATGCTTCGGCAGTCATGGTGCGAGTGGCGGCAGAGGTCAGGCGACCGGTTTGAAAACGCGCAGCCACTTGGTGGCCGGCAGGTCCCAGCGGGCCTGCACGCTTTCGGCGCGGGCCAGCAGCTCGGCACGTTTAGGCCGCGTGGGCGTGCGCTGGGCCAGCACCACGGTATTGCCCTCGCGCGTGGGCTTGAAGGCCCAGAGCGCGTCGGCGCCAAAGGCCTCGGCGAGCTTGTCCAGGCTGCGCTCGTAGCTGGAGGCGCGGCCGAACAGGTTCACCGTGAGGCAGCCGTCCAGCGTCAGCAGCGCGCGGCAGTCGGCATAGAACTCCGCGCTGTCCAGCACCGGCGCGGCGGCCTCATGGTCGTACAGGTCCACCGCCAGCGCGTCCACCGTGCCATGCCATTCGGGCTTCTTGATTTCCTGGGCCGCATCGGCCAGCACCACACGCTGCATGGGGCCGTCGGGCGGCAGCTTGAACCAGGCGCGGCAGACGGCCTCCACGCGCGGGTTCAGCTCGACCACGGTGCAGCACATGCGCAGCTTCTTGCGGCAGAACTTGGTGATGGCACCGGCCCCCAGGCCCAATTGCATCGCGTGGCGCTTGGCCACGCTGGCGGGCTCCACGAACAGCAGCCAGGCCATCATGCGTTGCACGTATTCCAGTTCGATCTCGAACGGCTGCGCGATGCGCATGGAGCCCTGAATCCACGGCGTGCCCAGGTGCAGGTGGCGCACTTCACCATCATCGGAGACGCTCACCTCGGGCAGTTCGGTGGCGGCGGTTTTCTTGCGGGTCAAATCGTTATACCAATCCAAAAGTCGCCAGGGCCTCGCCCCAGGCGTGCAGTTTTTTCTCGAAGCTCCACGACGCGTTGGCCGGGCTGGTGGACGGCAGGCGCAGCGATGGCATCGGCGCATCTGCCTTCAGCCCCAGGCTGGCGCGCACGGCCTTGGCGTGGCGGAAGCTTTCCCCGCCATTGTGGGCGATGGCGGCCAGCCCCGGCGCGCGGGCATGCAGGCCGGCGAAGTCGTTGACCTGCGCGTTGCGGATGCTGGTATCCAGGCTGCCCTCGCGCTCGCAGGCGGCATACACGTCCCACAGGCCCAGGCCGCGGGCCAGCAGCCAGTCGCAGCGCGCGGCGTACTGGTCGCGGCCCGGCAGCGGATGCTGCGGCCACAGCGCCGCCAGGATGCGCCAGAAGTGGTTCTGCGGATGGCCGTAATACTGCTGCGCGGCGAGCGACGCCACACCGGGGAAGCTGCCCAGCACCAGCACCCGCGTGCCGGAGCCCACCACGGGCGGCAGGCCGACCAGACGACCGGCAGACAGCACTACCGTTTTTTTCTGCGCAGCCACCGGCCCTCCATTACTATTGTTTATATAGCTGCTAGCGCTTTCTGCATAAGCCTTTGAGCCCGAAAGCACTCAAACCTATGCCAACAGTTCAGCCAGCCGTGGCAACGCTGCGCAAGCGTTGGCGCGCGTGGCATGGGCCAGTTCTGTGCTGGAGATGCCGCGCAGCTGCGCCACCACCGCACCGATGCGCGGTAGCTGTGCAGGCGTGTTGCGTGCGGGCGGGCGGCCAGCGGCGCGCTCGGCCGCGGTCACGTAGAGCCAGTGCGGCGGAATGTCGGGCGCATCGGTCTCCACCACCAGCGCGTCCAGCGGCAGTTCGGTGGCCAGGCGGCGCAACTGCAGCGCACGGTCGAAGGTGACCGCGCCGCCAAAGCCCAGCTTGAAGCCCAGATCGATGAAGGCCTGCGCCTGCTGCAGGCTGCCGTTGAAGGCATGGGCGATGCCGCCGCGCACCGGCAGCTCGCGCAGCGCCTTGAGCAACTGGTCCGCCGAGCGGCGCACATGCAGGATCACGGGCAGGTCGAACCGGCGCGCCAACTGCAGCTGCGCCCGGTAAAAGTGCTGCTGGCGTCCCCTGTCCAGATGGGGCACGAAGAGGTCCAACCCGATTTCGCCGACGGCCACCAGGCGCGGGTCGTCCTGGTGCTGCTCCAGCGCGCGCGCCAGGGCGGGCAAGTCTTCGTCGCCGGCGACGGGAGTGAACAGGGGATGGATGCCCAGCGCATAGCTGTCGCCGTGGCGGTGCGCCAGGTCCCGCACGGCCTGCAGATTGGCGAGTTCCACCGCGGGCAGCACGCAGTGGGCCACGCCGGCCTGCGCGGCGCGTGCACGCTCGGCATCTGCGAGCGCTGCGCCGCCGTGATCTGCAAATTCATCCAGGTGGCAATGGGTGTCGATCCAGACGTCCATGCGCCGGATCATGCCACCGCACGCCCCCAGCGCCGGTCCGCAGTGTCTCAGTGCGTTGCAGCGCCAATGTCCTGCGGATCGGTCGGCGGCGCATCGGCGCCGCCGGAGCTGCTGTGCCCCATCAGCCCTTCTTGCTCAGCGGGCAGGTGTTCATGCCCAGCAGCGAGTACGCAGGGCAGGTGCCCGCCAGGCCGGTCAGCAGTGGCACCACGCCCAGCCAGCCCCACCAGCCCACGGTGCCCGTGGCCGCCAGGCCGATGAGCACCAGACCCACCGCGATGCGCAGCCCGCGGTCCCAACCCCCAACGTTGTGTTTCATGACACTTCTCCTAGTTGACGAAAAAAACGGTACCTCTGCGCAGCGACGCGGCCGCTCAGGGGCAGAAGATGTCCTTGAGCGCAGCCACGAGCTTTTCCGCCGCCGGGTCGGCGATGCGGTAGTACAGAGTCTGCGCGTCGCGGCGGAAGGTCACCAGCCCCTCGTCGCGCATGCGCGCCAGGTGCTGCGACAGCGCGGACTGGCTCAGGCGCACCTGCTCCAGCAGCGTACCCACGGAGGCCTCGCCCTGCTCGATCAGCAGGCACAGCACGAGCAGCCGGTGTTCGTTGCCCACCGCGCGCAGCAGCGCAGCGGCGCGCGCGGCGCCCTGCTGCATGAATTCCAGGTCGGCGGTAGTGGCCACCTGCGCTCCTTGTTGATAAATATCTAAATTAACGTATGCTAATTTAGTAGATACTAATAAATGTGTCAACAGCGCCGAGCAGGCGCATCCCTTTCACCACCAGGAGTTCCACCATGACCTCGTCCACCGACTACAAGGCCCTCACGCGCGAAATCTCTAGCAACGTCAGCGAGCTGCGCAACAGCGTTCCGCAGGTAATGCAGGGTTTCAACGCGCTGGGCAAGGCGGCGCTCGCGGGCGGCGCCATCGACGCCAAGACCAAGGAGCTGATCGCGCTGGGCATTGGCGTGGCCGCGCGCTGCGATGGCTGCATCGGCTTTCACACCCAAGCGCTGGCACGCCTGGGCGCCACGCGCGCCGAGGTGCACGAGGTGCTGGGCATTGCGGTGTACATGGGCGGCGGGCCCGCCCTGATGTACGCAGCCAATGCCGTGGCCGCGTTCGACGAGTGCGCCCCCGCGCAAGCGCCCGCCGCAACAGCCTGATTTACTATTGAAAATATAGCTGCCAGCGCTTACCCAACAAGCGCTGGAGGCCGTTTTAGCTCAAAGCACCGGAGACCAAGCGCACGACGCGGTCGCACCGCGCGGCCAGCGATTCATCGTGCGTGACCATCACGAAGGCAGTGCCCTGCTCGCGCGCTAGCTGCAGCATGAGGGCGAACACGGCATCGGCGGTCGCGCGGTCCAGGTTGCCGGTGGGCTCGTCGGCCAGCACGCAGGCCGGCTGCGTGACCAGCGCCCGGGCAATGGCCACGCGCTGGCGCTCGCCACCCGACAGTTCCGCCGGGCGATGGTGCACACGCTCGCCCAGGCCGACGGCCTGGAGCATGCGCACCGCCCGCTCGATGCACTGCGCGTAGGGCTCGCGGCGGATGCGCAGCGGCATGGCCACGTTGTCCTGCGCGCTGAACTCGGGCAGCAGGTGGTGGAACTGGTAGATGAAGCCCAGGTGCGCATTGCGCAGGCGCCCCTGCTGCGCGGGCGATAGCGCCTGCAGCGCCTGCCCCTGGAGCGTGACGGTGCCGGCGCTGGGCGCGTCCAGCCCCCCCAGCAGATGCAGCAGCGTGCTCTTGCCCGAGCCCGACGCCCCCACGATGGCCAGCGTCTCGCCGGCGTGCACTGCCAGATCCACGCCCTTGAGCACGGTGACGTCCAGCCGGCCCTCGGTAAAGCGCTTGGTCAGGCCTTGCGCCTGCAGCACCACTTGCCCATTACTCATAGCGCAGCGCCTCCGCGGGGTTCACGCGGCTGGCGCGCCAGCTCGGGTACAGGGTGGCCACAAAGGCCAGGATCAGGGAAATGACGGCAATGGGCGCGATGTCGCTGCTTTGCGGGTCGCTGGGCATCTTGCTGATGAGGTAGATGTCCTTGGGCAGGAAGCTGGCGTTCAGCGCCCGCTCGATGGCGGGCACGATCACGTCGATGTTGAAGGCCACGCCCAGGCCCAGCAGCAGGCCGGCCAGCGTGCCGATCACGCCCACCATGGCGCCCTGCACCATGAACACGCCCATGATGCTGGCGGGGCTGGCGCCCAGCGTGCGCAGGATGGCGATGTCCGCGCGCTTGTCGGTCACGGTCATCACCAGCGTGGACACCAGGTTGAATGCCGCCACCGCAACGATCAGCGTGAGGATGATGAACATCATGCGCTTTTCCAGCTGCACGGCCGCGAACCAGGTGCGGTTCTGCTGCGTCCAGTCGCGGATCAACAGGTTGCCCGAGAGGCTGTGCGCCAGTTGCTGCGTGACTTCGGGTGCGTCATGCAGGTTCTTGAGCTTCAGGCGCACGCCGGTCGGCCCTTCCAGGCGGAAGATGCGCTCGGCATCCTCGTGGTGCAGCATCACCAGCGCAGAGTCGTATTCATAGTGGCCCGAATTGAAGGTGCCCGCCACCGTCATCTGCTTGAGGCGCGGCACCACGCCCGCAGGCGTGACCTGGCCGGCCGGTGCGATCAGCGTGACCGCATCACCCGCGCGCACGCCCAGCTGGCGCGCCAGTTCGCTGCCCAGGATCACGCGGAACTCGCCCGGCACCAGGGCCTTCAGGCCCTCCAAATTCTCGGCGGCCAGGTCGGTCACCTCGGCCTCGTGCGCGGGGTCGATGCCGCGCACCAGCGCGCCCTTCATGTCCTCGCCACGCGCCAGCAGCGCCTGGGCGGCGACGAAGGGCGCGGCGCCCACCACGTTCGGATTGGCCCGCGCCTCGGCCAGCGTGCGCGGCATGTCGGGCAGCGCTGCACCGCCCGGCGCGAAGATCTCGATGTGCGAGACCACGCTGAGCATGCGGTCGCGCACCTCTTTCTGAAAGCCGTTCATCACGGACAGAACGATGATGAGTGCCGCCACCCCCAGCGATATGCCCAGCATGGACACGCCCGAGATGAAGGAGATGAAGCCGTTGCGCCGCGTGGCCCGGCCTGCCCGGGTGTAGCGCCAGCCCAGGGCCAGTTCGTAGGGAATTTGCATGGAAGCGCGATTGTGTCATCGACCCGGGCCCGCGGCGCGGGCCCAGGGCNTCAGCGCAAGCCGGGTGCCGCAGGGGCTGACGCGCCAAGGCCGCCTGCCCTGCGCGGCGCCGGCCCGCGGCTCAGCGGCCCGTCTCCGTCAGATAGGCCTTGCGCGCAGCCACCGCGGTGTCGGCAAAGTCGGAGAACACACCATCCACGCCCAGGCGGTAGAACTGCAGGTACTCGGCCTGGGGGTCGCCTTTGTAGTCGAAGGCCAGGCGGCGGTTTTCGTTGCGCATGGTCCAGGTGTGGACCATCAGGCCCAGCTTGTGTGCGTCGGCCACCAGGCTGGTGGGAGTGCTGCTGGAAGCGTCGGCGTAGTTGACCGCGCCATCCTTGTTCACGTCGACCATCTTGCCGTCGGCGCCAAAGGTGCCCTTGACCGGCACGATGTAGGGCTTCCAGGGACCCACGCCGTCGGCGTACTTGGCGATCTCGGCCAGGCCCGCCGGCGTGACCATGGAAGCGAACAGGTCCTTGCGGCCCGCGCGTGTCCAGTCGTAGGGGCGGTCATATGGCGCCTCGAAGGTGACCGCGCCGGTCTTGAAGTCGTAGTCGTTGCCATCCACCAGCTGGATGAGGCGCACCTGCGTCTTGGTGCGCAGGTACTTGAGGTTGGCCGTCTCGAACGACTGCAGGATGACCGGCGAATCCTTCTTGGTGTAGCCGTACTCGGCCAGGATGGCCAGCAGGCGGTCTTCGAGCTTGAGGCCCGCATCTTCATGGTAGGTGGGGTGCTTGGTCTCGGGATAGACGCCGATCACGCGGCCCACCTTGCCGCCCTCGGTCTTGGCCAGGTCCAGCACCTCGCGCAGCGTGGGGATCTGGAACTTGCCGTTATAGGACTGGTCGCGCTCGGCCAGCGGCTGGATGGCGCGCAGGGTCTTCAGTTCCGCCAGCGTGAAGTCGGTGGCGAACCAGCCTTCTTCTTCCACGCCATCGACCATGCGCTTGGTCTTGCGGCTGGCGAACTCGGGGCGGCTGGCCACATCGGTGGTGCTGGTGATGTTGGGTTCATGGCGCGCCACCAGGTGGCCGTCCTTGGTGGCTACCAAATCGGGCTCGATGAAATCCGCCCCCATCTGGATGGCCAGTGCATAGCTCTCCAGCGTGTGGTCCGGGCGGTAGCCCGAGGCGCCGCGGTGCCCCACCACCAGCGGAGCCTGGCCGCTCAGCGTCGGCAGCGGTGCGGGGTCGTCGCCGCCGCCACAGGCGGTCGCCAGCAGGGAGGCACTCATCGCAATGATCAAGGGAAGACGGTGAGAAGACATGGGCATCCTTGGCCGTAAAAGTGAGCGATCCAGTCTCTGTTGCACTTGTGACGCTTGCATGACGCTGTGGGTTTTGCGCCCACCGTCATCGGGTGCATCCGGGACAATACACCCCTATGTCGGACATGCCCCATTTACTCATCCCGCTGGCCGCCAGCCCGGCCCAGGGATGCCAGCAGGCGCTTGAAGGCCTGGAACTGCCCCAGTTGGACCGGCTGTTGGCCCGCCTGTCCAGCACCGGCCTGGACGCCGGCGCCGAGACGGACTTCGCCCCGCCCCACGAACGGGCCCTGGCCCGCCACCACGGCCTGCCCGCCACCAGCGAGGGCACCACGCCTTGGGCCGCCTGGCACCAGCACCAGCAGGTCAGCGCTCCCCATGCGGCCACCAGCGCCTGGGCCTTCATCACCCCTTGCCACTGGCAGGTCGGTGCCGACCATGTCACGCTGGGCGACCCGGCGCGGCTGCGGCTGGACGAGGCCGCCTCGCGCGCGCTGCTCGCCATCGTGGCGCCCTGGTTTGCCGAGGACGGCATCACCCTCACCTACGACCAGCCGACGCGCTGGGTCGCGCAAGGAGCAGTGTTCGATAACCTGCCCACCGCGTCGCTGGACCGCGTGATCCAACGCGACGTGCGCGCCTGGATGCCCGACCCCGCCCGCGCGCGCCTGCTGCACCGCCTGCACAGCGAGATGCAGATGCTGCTGTACACCCACCCCTTCAACGACGCGCGCGCGGCCCAGGGCCTGCCGCCGGTCAACGCTTTCTGGGTGCACGGCGCAGGCGCACTGCTCCAGCCGCCCGCCCCCGTGCCGGCGCCCGAGATGCCCACCACCCTGCTGGACGCCGCGCTGCGCGAGGACTGGCACGCCTGGCGCCAAGCCTGGGCCGCGCTGGACGCTGGCCCCGTGGCGCGCCTGGCCGCGCATGTGGCGGGCGGCGGCGCGGCGCGCCTCACGCTGTGTGGCGAACGCGGCGCGCAGTCCTGGCACACGGCGCCGCGCGGCCTGGGCCAGCGCATTCAAAGCCTTTTCAGGCCCCAGCGCTTTTCCAGCGTGCGCGAGCAGCTATGAAAATAGTAGCAAGAGACATCCCACCGCGCGTGGTCTGGGCGCTGGAGCAGGCCGGCGTGCACCCGCTGCTGGCACGCCTGTACGCGGCGCGCGGCATCCGCGCCAAGGAGGAGCTGGACGACGCCCTCGCCCGCCTGCTACCGCCGGACACCCTCATGGGCGTGCGGCAGGCCGCGGCGCTGCTGGCCGACGCCATCAGCCAGGACCGGCGCCTGCTCATCGTGGCCGACTACGACTGCGACGGCGCCACTGCGTGCGCAGTGGGGGTGCGCGGCCTGCGCCTGCTGGGCGCACGCCATGTTCAGTATTTGGTGCCCGACCGCGTGGTGGACGGCTACGGCCTCACCGCCTCCATCGCGCAGCGCGTGCACGAGCGCGGCGCCGACGTGCTCATCACCGTGGACAACGGCATCGCCAGCATCGAGGGCGTGGCGCGCGCCAAGGCGCTGGGGCTGACGGTGCTCATCACCGACCACCACCTGCCCGGCCCCGAACTGCCCGCGGCCGACGCCATCGTCAACCCCAACCAGCCCGGCTGCGGCTTCGAGAGCAAATCCATCGCCGGCGTAGGCGTGATGTTCTATGTACTGATGGCGCTGCGCGCCGAGCTGCGCGCGCGCGGCGTGTTCGACAAGGCCACGCAACCCAAGCTGGAGCCGCTGCTGCCGCTGGTGGCCCTGGGTACCGTGGCCGATGTGGTGCGCCTGGACAACAACAACCGCCGCCTGGTCGCGCAGGGCTTGAAGCGCATCCGCGCCGGTCAGATGCAGGCCGGCATCCAGGCCCTGTTCGACGCCGCCGGGCGCAAGGCCCCCGTCGCCACCACCTTCGACTTCGGCTTTGCCCTTGGGCCCCGCATCAATGCCGCGGGGCGCCTGGCCGACATGACGCTGGGCATCGAATGCCTGCTGACCGACGACCCGGCGCGCGCCGCCGACCTGGCCCGGCAACTGGATGCCATCAACCGCGAGCGGCGCGAACTAGAGGGCGGCATGCGCGAGCAGGCCCTGCTGCTGGCCGAGAGCCTGTTCGACGAAGGCGAGGAGCCGCCGCCCGCCATCAGCGTGTTCGACCCGGACTTTCACGAGGGCGTGGTGGGCATCGTGGCCTCGCGCCTCAAGGACAAGCTGCACCGCCCCACCTTCGTGTTCGCTGCCAGCAGCGCGCCGGGCAAGGAGCATGAGCTGAAGGGTTCAGGCCGCTCCATCCCCGGCTTTCATCTGCGCGACGCGCTGGACCTGGTGGCCAAGCGCCACCCCGGCGTGATCCTGAAGTTCGGCGGCCACGCCATGGCGGCCGGCTGCACCGTGGCCGAGGAGCATTTCGACCTCTTCGAGCAGGCCTTCGCCCAGGTCGCACAGGAATGGCTGGATGCCGCGACGCTCACGCGCCGGCTGGAGACCGACGGCCCGCTGGCCCCGGAATACTGCCGCGCCGAGCTGGTGGACACGCTGCACCGCGAGGTCTGGGGCCAGGGCTTTGCGCCGCCTACCTTCAGCGAGGAAGTGCAGGTGCTGAGCCAGCGCCTGGTGGGCGAGGCGCGCAACCACCTGTCTATCAAGCTGCTGCACCAGGGCCAGCCCGTGGACGCCATCTGGTTCGGCCACACCGACCCGCTGCCCGAACGGGCGTTGCTGGCCTTCCGGCTGGACGTGAACGAGTGGCGGGGCGAGCGGCGGGTGCAGTTTCTGGTGGAGGGACTGGAGTCGCCTGCAATGTGAACGGGCGAGCAACTGTGGTCCGGGGAGGCAACAGCCTCGAGTGCAGAAAACAAGCGTTCAAGCGGCGGCTTGGTGGGCATGCTGGTGTCTGCGCTCATTGACCAGATTGTGGAAACCTAGTCAGACCGCAGCGTGCAGATCGCCGAGGTCGCAAACGGCCGACTGCTGTATGCCGGCCGTCCGGGAGGACTATTGCATGGGCCTCGCTCTCCCAAGTACGGAGCAGACAGCAAGCCATGACCACGTAACGTCCAAAGCGGCGTA